>NZ_JAUOSJ010000006.1:0-292626 GCF_030548385.1 Agarivorans sp. 1_MG-2023
GTTCTCTGACTGCTATGAGGTGCTAGCAGTTTCAGATCCCACAGTTCTCTGACTGCTATGAGGTGCTAGCAGTTTCAAATCCCACAGTTCTCTGACTGCTATGAGGTGCTAGTAGTATCAAATCCCACAGTTCTCTGACTGCTATGAGGTGCTAGCAGTTTCAAATCCCACAGTTCTCTGACTGGGCGTTGTTTCCTAAATCAGATTGAACTAACTCAGCAGTTGCGGATCTGATCAGTATTGATATCTGTCGGGTCAACAAACATGGGCAAAGCGAAAGGCAAATCACCAACTGGCGTGAATACAACAACGCACTGAAGCAGCGTGGCTCATTAACCTTCTGGATGGATGAACAAGCCATAGAGCAGTGGAATAACACTGAGCGCAGTGGCCGTCGAGGGCGCAGCCAAACTTACAGTGACACCGCTATCTCTACTGCGCTAATGATTAAGGGCGTGTTCAAACTGCCTCTTCGTGCTCTCGAAGGCTTTATAAATTCGCTGTTTCGTCTGCTCAAGGTGGACTTAAAATCACCCGACTACAGCTGTATCAGCAAACGAGCGAAGACAGTTGAAGTCGACTATCGCCTACCTAGCCAAGGCCAAGCGGCTCACCTTGTTATTGATTCCACTGGCCTAAAAGTGTTTGGCGAAGGTGAATGGAAGGTGCGTAAACACGGTGCAGAGAAACGTCGAGTGTGGCGCAAATTGCATATGGCAGTTGATGCTGCGACTCACCAGATAGTCAGCGCAGAAGTTTCCATGGACTGGGTGCACGATAGTGAAGTGTTGCCCACTCTATTACGACCGCTACGACGTAAGGTGAAAGCGGTAAGTGCAGATGGTGCCTATGACACCCGCAAGAGCTATAAAGAAGTCCTGCGTAAGCAGGCTATAGCACTAATTCCACCGCGTAAGAATGCAGGAATGTGGGAGCCGGGGCACCCTCGAAATATAGTTGTGAAGGCCTTAAAGCAAGGTGAGTTGTAGAACTGGAAGCGCGACAATGCTTACCATCTTCGTTCGTTATCAGAGACAGCAATGTATCGCTTCAAACAGCTGCTTAATGACAAGTTGAGTCTACGTTGTTACAACGCCCAAGTTGGCGAAATAATGGCCGGAGTATGTGCGTTGAACAAAATGAGCAGGCTAGGTATGCCTGCTCGTCAGTTGGCTGGGTAATCTGGTGGAAGCCTTGGGATTACTGCCTTCGTCGCTCTTTCAATTGATCAACAAGGCCAGCCACCAGCTTAAAAGTTAGATATAGAAAGGGCTCGATTGAATTGAGCCTTTCTTTATTGATAAATCTATCTATAACTCTAAGTGCTAGATCATCAACGCATTGATTTCATTGATAATGGGTTGCTGATAAACTCATGTTATACGGAATTAAAATGAGAGATTATGATGGGAAGAAGAAGTGATAATGGCCAGATTTATACAGGCATCAAGAGAATAAAAACTATCGGTCGTATCAGTGACTTTCCTAAAGCAATAAGCACTATTAATTCGAAGTTAGGTGGTTTTTTTCATTATGTACCAAATAGATTAATAGATGTAGATAATGTGGTTCTTATATCTAGAGATAATTTGTTTAAAGAACTTGTATGGCAATGTAACGTAATTGAAAGTAAAAAGGACATTATACATAAATATATTTACTTAAAGTCTTTATATTCAAATGCATTGTTGAAAGGAGATTTTTATCGAGCCTTAGATATTCTAAATGAAGTTGAAACTAAATGTGGTTGGTCAGTCTGGCTAATTGAAGCAAAGTTTTTTTGCTTACAGCAGGTAGATGGACTCGAAGGAAACAAAAAGTTTTTAGAAAAAATATATTTAGATAGAAATGTTTCAGATGAATTCGACCTTATTTATTACTTGTCATTTCTCATAAGTGAGAGGAATGAGGATGGATGCCATGTTGGCGAGTTCCACTACAGGGTAAGTAAGGTTCTTGAAAGCGTTGAAGATGATAAGTTTTCAAATTATTTAAATTCCATTGTTGGATATTTTGTTTTTAACAATATCAATAAAGATATCTCATCTAACGATTTTATATTAAACGTTGGAACCCTCCCTTCAATTGATGTATATGAATCGATATTAAGGCTATTGATTGAATTTCAAGGTGATTTAGATGAGAGTCAAACTAGATTACCAATTAGAATTCTATTAAACATAAATGACAAAAGAATAAAACGAATAGCAAAATTATATGGGATGTTAGATGATGACTTTTGGGATGAAGTAGAAAGTTTCAATAATAACAACCTTATGCTACCACAAGTTTATAACCAACTAATAATGCTTGGTTATGATGTCGAAGTGCAAGGTAAGTATATTTCTAGATACCATCAAGCCGTAAGGAATATTGTAGAGCAAAATGATGGATTTAATGATTCAGAAAATTTTCTATCTCAGTTTTCTTTCAATTTCAAACATATTGATGAGATCTATTCATTATTGTGTATGATAAGAGTTTTTCTCAATGTTAGCGAAGTCAATATCGTTAAAAATCTTGCTGGTATATATGGTAGATTAATGTCGAATGAGTCTATTTATACTCACATGCTAACATTTATAAAAGATGATTTTCTGGCAGATAAAATAGAAAAAATTTCTTATCTTGAGAAAACTCAGAATCAGATTGATCTTAACCTACCAATAGAAAATATAGACGTTATAGACCTTTCTAACTATACATTAAGTCACTCACTGGTAATAAATTTCCATGCTCTAATGGGTAAAGGAAATACTTCTGAAGCGTTCAGGTTGTTTGTTGATTCCTATATGTTAAATGAAAATGTTAGTAGGATATTTAAGTTAAATAACTTCATTAAAGATAAAAAATGGACTTTTTATAAAGATCTTGACTCGTATGTTGATGCGGCAATTGTCCTAGAAGCGTATGGTGATTTTATTCATGATGAAAAACAGTTATTTAATTTGAAAGCATGTTGGCGATCATTTATGAATGAGGTGAATGTCGTTTATCCGTCAGAACTAACTCCTGAGCACTTTAACGGAAATGTAAATAAATATATATTTTTTTTAGACAAGATATGTGTACCTGAGATCATAAGTAGTGCTGCAAATATTTATAATAGTGAAAGAGAAATAAAACTCGAGCGTATAGCTATATGTAATAAGCTTCTAGACCACAAACTAGATATAGAAGTAATCGAAGAAAGAGATAGTCTTGAACGAAGTATAGCCATTTTAGATGGACTAAATGAAGTAGAGATTGCAGGTTTAACTGTAGATCAAGAAAGGTTTAAAATTGTTGCGAAAAACAAGCATCGCAATGATTTTAATAGATATAAATCTTTTGTTGAGCTTATGTTGAACAGAAAGCTGAATAGGGGTTTAGAGGAAGAAAAAGGTTCTTCTGAGCACGCACTAATTACTAAGCCGATGGATGAAGGCGACATTATTTTAATAAAACTGATCCATGACTTAGGTGATATGTTTCTAAAAAATCAGGAGTTTGGGTTAGACTATTACTTGAGTATGCGGATAAGGCATGGCCGATTGATCGGTGTGTCTCGAGGAGCGTTAGAAAGGCGAAAACTTGTAACAAAATACTCAGAACAGCAAGGTAAATACTTAGATAATGAGTATTGGCATGATAAATATAAAGACCTGTTTGATTTTGAATCACTGAAGGAACTTAATAATCTATTGTCCGAATTTTCTGGTAAATTTGATAACCTAATCAAGGATTTTAAGGATAACCAGATTCAGGTAAGGTCAGATGATAAGCCTCATGGTATTTTTTCAATACAAATAACACAAGGTGGACTAGATATCCTGAAGGGAACAATAAAGCCAGATACAACCATGGATGACTTTTTAAGGAATATTGTTGAATATTTCTTAATACTAGTTGAGCATTCTTCTAAAGAAGTTAAAACATATATAGAATCATTTTTGAAGAATAAGATTAATTATGAGATATTTAACTTACAGTCTTCGGTTGATGCACTTATTAAAAGAAATAATTGTTATGTAAACCCAATGAGCTCCGAAATAGCTAGTGCAAGGACTGAATTGAATAAGACGCTGGATGACATATCTGGTTGGTTTGATATGTCAAGTGAAGATCAAACATCAATCAGAATGTACACGATGGAAGATGTTGTTGAGATCTCCTTAGCTAGAACGAAAAGAATATATCAAGAGTTTATTCCCAATATAGATAGTGAAATAAGAGTTACGGGATTGAAGTTTCATAGCAGCGCATTGGCTTTATTAGTTGATGCGTTTATTATAGTTTTTTCTAATATATTTGTCCATGGTAGAGAGTGTGAGCCAACTATAAAAATATTGTTTAATAGACCATGCCGTATTAATTCAAAAGCAATAAAAATAAATGTGGTTGTAAAAAATGAGATTGATGAGAAGTTTGTTGATTATGAAAAGTTGAATAAAATCAAAGGTGAAATAGCTTCTAATCAACTGAAGTCTAGACAAGAGGGAGGGTCAGGATTTCACAAGTTAGCAGCTATGCCTATTATATCTGAAGCTAATGATATGGATTTTGGATATGTCGATGGTGAGTTTTATGTGGATTTAACTTTAAGTTTGGAAATTATTTAAGGAACTATAATGAACTTTCTAATTGTCGAAGATGACGAGTATAAGAAAAATAAAATTGTAGATTGTGTCACTGAGGCTTTCGATAAAACAGAGTTTAAACATGCTAAGTCTGTTAATTCAGCTGTCGTGTTTTTAGAAGATCTTGAACCTAATTTTATTGTATTACTTGATATGTCCCTTCCTACATATGATTTGGATGCATCTTCCGGAGGTCGTCCACAAGGCTTTGGTGGCATTGAAATATTGAGGAATATGGAGTTTTTTGATTTATCCAACAAAGTTATAGTAATCACTCAGTATGAAAGTATTCCCATTGGCAATAAAGAAGTAGATTTAGAACAAATTAGAGATGACTTGAAGACCGAATTTGAAGGGTTATTTCATGAGCTGATTCATTTTAATGTAGTATCAGACGCATGGAAAAAAAGTTTAATAGATTCAATTACAGAGCTAAGTGATGATTAATATAATAATAGTAGATGACAGTGATGATAAAATAGAAGCCATATTATCTGGTTTACCTGAATCTATTAGGGATAGTGTTGATATTGCAAAGTCAAAATCTTCAGCGCAAAAAGCCTTTGCTAAAAAAACGTATGATGTGGCTTTTGTAGATCTAGCGCTTCCAAGGTACGACGATGGAGAACCATTGCCAAACGAAGGAGCTAATTTGGTTCAGGAAATCAATGAATTTGATTGGTTTAAGTCACCAAAAAAAATCTTGGCAATAACCCAACACTCTGAGCTGGAGAGCGAGTATTCAGAGCTATTGAAGAAATTTGGCGTCACATTGCATCATCATGACGGAACAGGAAATATTGCTGATATAGTAAAATATCAGTACGAAACTATAGCAAAGGTAAATCAACAGTTAGATTATAATTATGACGTTTTGATTGTCGTTGCACTTGATGAAGAAGCAAAGCCTATACTTAGTGATGAGCGTTTTAACTGGTCTAGACAAAATATTTTAGGCTTGGAAGATGTTAACATTAGGTTAAGTTATTTGCCTGTAAATAAGGACAAGAAAAAAGTTGCTCTAGTCATTTTGCCTAGAATGGGCTTGGTTAGTAGCGCTATTACTACGTCTAGAGTAGTTAATGAAATTAGACCTCGTTATGTACTTATGCCTGGAATCTGTGCTGGCGTTGAGGGTGAAGTAAAATTAGGGGATATAATTGTAGCTAATCCATCGTGGGAATGGCAGACAGGTAAATTGAAAGGGGATAGTTTTGCTATCGAACCTTATCAGATAGCTGTTAATCAGGCTATGGTTGGACGATTTGAAGAAATGTTAGATACTTCAATTTTGGATGAACTATGGAAAAACACTGACAATAACAGACCTGAGTGCAAGCCAACCTGTCATTTCGGTCCAATGGTTTCAGGCTCTTCTGTGATTGCAAATACTGAAAAAATATCAGAACTAAAGGAGCAACATAGAAAACTCATTGGGATTGAAATGGAAATTTTTGGGGTTTACGCCGCATGTACACAATCAAACGTAAATCCCGATTTTATTGGCTTTAAATCTGTATGTGACTATGGGAATGAACAGAAAGCTGACAACTACCATAGCTATTGTTCAGAGATCAGCGGAAAGTTATGTGCAAACTTTGTAGAGTTTGTTTTGGAAGCTGACAGTGAATGAAAGGAATCAATGGGATCAGATGTGCTAGCCAAAATTTTGTTTAGTTGAGATGAACTGCTTGCCATCAGAAGAGCAAATTACTGAAATGTTTTTCCGGAGGCTTGCTGCTAGTACGGTCACTCACCAGTGCTCCGTAACGAGTAGCAACCTCGTATTACGTTAACGAAAGTAAGCCGACTTTTCCCTAAAATAGTTAGTAAAACTCCAAAGTGGAGGCCAAATTAAATGCTCCACTTAAATTGTAGCCTTCAGCATACTGGTCCCGTTAATAGCAGAATCGGGATAACGGATGTTCGAGATAATGGGTCAAGAAGGCAACACCCCCACAGTAAGTGTTATCGGTGTTGGAGGTTGTGGTTGTAATGCTTTGGCGTTACTGGAACCTGGCCAGAATGCGACTATTCAACTTTATAACGTCAATACAGACGCAGCAGCCTTAGCGCACTGTAATCAAGGTGAATCGGTGCTAATTGGCAAAGAGCTTACCAATGGCTACGGGGCCGGTGCAGATCCTGATGTGGGTAAACAAGCCGCTGAAGAAAGCAAATCGACCCTGAGAGCAATAATAGAATCAGCAGATGTTGTGCTACTCACCACTGGTCTAGGGGGAGGCACTGGCACGGGAAGTACCCCTGTGTTGGCCAAGCTAGCAGATGAGTTGGGTAAGCCTTGTATCGTCGTTGCTACGTTACCCTTTGCATCAGAAGGCCAGATGCGCACTAACTACGCGCAACAAGGAATCGAAAGGATGTATGAAACTGAGTGCTCTTTGGTGACTTTTCCAAATGACAATTTGATTCAAGCATTAGGCGCAACGGTTGGTATCTTTGATGCGTTTACCCACAGCAACGATATGCTAAAGCGCATCATCACTTCTTTAGTCCAAATGTTGACTGATATAGGCTACCTGAATATCGACCTCAATGACTTCAGCAAAGTGATGCGGTCCCCTGGTGAGGCTGTATTGGGCATAGGTCACTGTGAAGAGGAAGAGCACATAGATACAGCCTTAGAGCAGGCATTGTTTAACCCTCTCGTGAATAACGTTGATCTGAACACCGCTACGGGGGTGATTATCCAAGTGAACTGTAGAGAACAGATAACGTTGGGTAACTGGGAGAGGCTGACAGGAAACATTCGAGATAAAGTGAGTCCGCTTGCCATCATAGTATGTGGTATTGCTTCTGTGCCAGATCAGCAGTATGGGGTTGAGATACTGGTCATGGCAACAGGGGCACAGAGGTCACATAAGCACGAGTCAAGGGCGAACACAGCTCCTGCAACTCAATCCGAAGTAGAACATGTAGAATCGCAGGAATTGTCTTCGGACAACATCTTAGACATCCCAACGTTTTTATGTGAGCAAAGCGGTAAAGCAGATTAGATATGACTATTCTGAACTAGTCAGCTAGTACAACTCAAGAATCGGACTCAAGTCGCTCTGAAGCTGCTTTTGGCAAAGACGAGTTGGCTTCTATTTGATTTTTTGAAGTTTGGTAAGGTAAAGCCTTCACTTCACCTTACCAGTTGGCCCTGCTCCGCAGGGAAAGGGCCAGTCTATTCTTCGTTGTCATCGAGTGAGTCAAAGAACTCGTCGCCATCTATTAAATCCTCGTCGTCAATATCTTCAAAACGAGACTTAACAAACTCGAGCTTTTCTTCTTCTGTCATATCAAATCCAATGCAGCCCGCATGGGCAGCTGTTTGGTCACAACTACTGCATCATTAACCAGTCTTCGACTTCTTCGCCTAAAGCTGAACGTTCATGTTTTTTAGCTACAAATCCGACGAAATGCTGCCACTGGGATGTATAAAGTTGACCGGGGGCAGGGAGTTTTTTGCCGTTCTTAAACATGTTAAACAGTTTTAAAACTGGCTTCGGCATGAATTCCTCATTTGCTTCTACTACATCTACACTTACTGCTGTTTGGATGGTAGTTACTTCTACTTTTCTATCAATAGATTTTAAAGATCGATCTTGCTGAACGGCTTCCATCGCAGCAAATCTCTCTTCATCATTGTTCTTCACATAGTGGTTATGTGCAGTTTCTATACTGTCTCCCAGAATCTCAGCAGCTTTAGAAATGCCAAATTTGCGTTCAACACGGCGAGCGAATGTATGTCGAACGTCATAGAGTCGACCTCTTTGATTTAGTATTGGCTGCAATGATTGCCAAACTGGCCTATATATAGCTTCAGTTGAATGATTGTTTCGCTTGAGGCTTGGGAACATATGTCCGAACTGATTCTTGAAATGATAAAGGTTTAGATAGATTTTGAGATACTTCCAGTACGTGTCGTTATCGATTTTTAGCTTGCGCTCTCCATCATTTTTGCTGATGTGCGCAGGTATGAATAAAGTTCTAGCTTTTACGTCGAAGTTTTCAGTGTAATTTCTATACACCTCTGAATTTCTAGCCCCACACAGGATCATTGTGGCAATTACTATTTTTCCTGCCAATGAGCCCTTAATGTCTTCGCGTTGAAAAATATGATCAATAACTTCTTCAAAGACATAATCGTAATCAACATCAGATCTGAACTTTGAGCGTGGGAAACGGCCAATTTCTCCATCAATTGGATTCTTAGCGATATAGCCGCGATTAGCACACATATTGAACATCGCATTGAAGATGGTGTACTTCTTACGTCTTGTTTCACTGTTGTTAGTGGATTTTGGTTTCTGGGTTTCGGGATCAATCACAGGATTTTTAGTTTCAGGATCGATAACAATCAAAGAGTCCCAATAGTCGACAAATTCCTGAACCCACTCTTTTTTTACATCTTTGATTTTGCGGTCAACCCAAAGCGGAAAGCCCTGAATGATTTGCTTTATAGCACCTTTTTGTAGTTTTTTCCGTTTGCCACTCTTTAAGTTGTAGTTCTCTCGATCTTTTGCATACAGTGTGGTGACGTAATCGCGAATCGTCATGTCTCCGACTTCGCGAGCTTCTGCTGTTTGAACTGACAGCTCGTCATACAGCTTGTTGAATTCTTTCCTTGCATCAACAGTTGTCAGATAACCTGCTGGTGGTCTGCTTCCTTTGCCGCCTCGCTCTCTGGGTTGCCAGACGGCAATCTTTCTACATGCGCCAGGAGTATCTTTCGTTCTTCTGGTTTTTATGTAGAAGGCTTTCTCTTTATGTGTGATGCGTAAAAGCAAATACGCATTAGCTGCGCTGCATTCATCGTCAATTAGTTCAACAAAAATTTGAGTGTTTTTAGGTGGCTCTGTAAGCAGTGGTATTTTTGCTATGAGCTTGTCAGAAAAGGCCACGCGCTTTACCTTTTTCTGCTTAGTCAAATCCACTGGATTGCAAGCGAGTGGATTACCAAGCAAAACTGGAAGGTTAAACTCATCTTTATCAACAAACTCAACGAGTGCTTTAGAGTTAAAATCGGGTATGAATTTTGAGCGTTTTACCACTTTGCCGAAAACCTCTTTGTAGACCAATTTAGTACATCTCATAGTACCATAGTACGTGTAATAGTACTTTTTTAAAGGTTGGGTTTTATTTTTTATTACTAATATATGGTCAGGCAATAATCAGAAGGTTTCTTTAGTTTCTGATAAATAAAGAAATAATTAGCTAGTGCTAATTAATAGTATTAGCAAATATTTATAACTTTTTAGAATATGTCGCCCTTAGGAGGTCCTTGTTCTATCCAGCTGAACTAAGGGGACGTAACAATCCTTGCTGCTAATCTAGTAGCAAGGTTTGTTATTATACTCAGCTTTAACTTGATGAAAAGCAAAGCTTTACTGTTTGCTCACTAAGTCACCAAGCTGAATGTTAGCTACCATTGTTGGGTCTAGCGCCACCACAATGGCACTGTCCTGATATACCTGCTCAATTTGTACCATGCTGTCGGCCACAATTTGCTCTTGTCGCGGGATATCCCAATTGCCCCAGTGGTAATTTTGATGAATTAAATTAAGCAGCATACCCTTATTTAGCTGATTGGCTTTGCCTAAGTTAATTTGCCAACGATCTGGGCCTAATACTTTCACTACGCTACCTTGCAAGGGTTGACAAGCGAGTAGGGCGTCTACTTCAGAAATAGCTTGCTGCAAAGTGCTGTTTAAGGTTTGCCCGTAAGCTGATAACCAAAATTCGGCGGAGTAGGGAGAAATCACTTCTCTGGCATCAAACTCCCAAGGGGCATTTACTGAGAATCGTTTGTTATAAATCTCTTCTAAGTCGATGGCGTTATACACTCGCACATTCATTACAAAGTAACGTTGCGGGTAAGATAAATTAATAAACTTGGGCTTATGTTCTTGGTCTAAAGATATGTTTTCAATTTCTAAACCGAGTAAGTATTGAGCGCCATAGCGATCAGCCACGTCTTTAATGCCTTTAAAATTGTGCTCGCCAGGTTTGTAATAGTTAAGGGGCAGTTTAGGCGGATGTTTTACGTTGAACTGAGTACCCACTTCGCGTGCTATATCGTAAGCGCGCTGTTCAACTGCGGGTGAGATTTCGTGTAATTGTCCCACTCTTACTTGGTGTTGTTGCTTTAGGAAAGGGGGTAATAGCAACATGTTTTTACTGTAGCCACTGGCTTTGCACTGACTAGCCGCTGGAAATACATCGGCTTGCAAAATGACATAGTACTGCTGGCCGTGGTTGCCTTCTTCTAATACTTTTAAGTTATGTAACGAGCCTTTAGACACTACTTCAATTTGATCGAGAGTTAAGCGACCACCATTTACTTGGCTTACGCTTGTTACCGATGCGCCTGAGTACAATAGCAATTGCTTCACTGCGTCTTGTGTAGCCACGCTTTTAGCTTGTTCCATGTCGTTGTTCACGATGGTTGCTTGGCCTTTGGCCTCGTACCATACCGCGTGAGTTGACAGGCTAATTAGCATGCCAATATAAAAAATGAACTGTTTCATAAGGCCCTCCTGCTCACTAACTAGCAATAACTATACCTAAAGATAAACGTTATTTTTTTGACTGGAATGGTTATTGCTTGGTAAGGCGTAAGTCGGAGGAGATTGATATGCGTTTTACGACATTAATTATTTTGCTAGTTACGCTTCAAGGATGCAATACCAGCTTACATCATGTTTCAAATTATCCTTATGTTGAGCCTAGAGAGCAACAGGATGCTGCTTTATATGTACATGTAGATAACCTTTCTCGGCAACTAACCGACAATTTAGATCTTACCGAAAGCGATTCAGTGGCCGTTAGCACGGTAGTTGATTTAGATGACTTACAGTCCAGTGATAGTTTTGGGCGGCAAGTGGCCGAGGCAATGTTTGCCGCTTTGTCTAGAGAAGGGGTGAATATGGTAGAGCCACGTTTAACTGGCCGTCTACAAATGGACCCTGGTTATGGCGAGTTTTCCTTGTCGCGTGACGCTGAATTACTGCGCAAAGAAATGGAAATTACTTACGTAGTGGTGGGGAGTTTCCAGCGCACTACATCAGGCCGGCACGTTAATATGCGTTTAGTCGAACTCTCTAGCCAAGAGGTGGTATCGGCGGCCTATCAATTTGTACCAAACATAGCGGGGGCAACCTCGCCTCGAGTGACTAGCGTTAATGGGAGCTTGGAGCGTCATGAACAATCTGTACTTTAGATCTTGGTTTTTAAGTTTATCCGTTTTACTGCTTTTAGCATGTACTCCAACCACTCAAGTGAAAAAAGTTGAGTGGACGTACGAGCCACCAGGCGACTTCACTGTGGTGAACGCAGTAGGCTACGCGCCCATCAGCCAACAGCGAGGAGCCGATTTGTCTTCTAAGCAGTTGCGGGCAATGAAAGCCTCTAAGTTGGATGCTTATCGTGAGCTGTCTGAACAAGTATATGGACAGCACATTGATAGCACGGCGACGGTAAGCGATATGGTGTTAGGGAACGAGCGTTTAGCCGCTTCGGTAGCGGGCGTTATTCGCGGCGCTAAAGTGATGAGTGCTTATGCTGTAGATGATGTGTATGTTACTGAATTGCAATTAGATTTTAGAGAGGTATATCGAGTGACCATGTCTATGTCGCCAACGCGTCACTTAGAGAGTCAAAAAACCGTTCAATTTTAGTAAAGATTTTACCTTTTAGGCCGATACTTTAAGCGTAATAGACGATTAAGGAAGCGACATGAAAGGTATTAGCTTGGTAGCGTTAGCTACTTCGATGTTGATGGGGTGCTCAAGCTCCCCGTCGATGCAAAAAGTGGTGGTGTACGATGGTTCTAAACATCACGCCCCACATACTCATAACTCCCATTATCAAGAGGGAGTGATTGATGAAAATGGCCAGCTGTTTTTAAGTGGTAGCCAAAGCCGCTCATTAACACCGCCCGCGCCAGAAATGCACGATCCAAATGTACAGCGCTCACTTACTGACTATGTAAACCTAATGTCACAGCGCTTGGTATCTAGCTCACACTTTGTTAATGCTGAAACGCCGATTGGCGTAGCGTCGTTTGTTCCTTTAGATAATCTTAAAACCACAGATCTTTTTGGTATGCAGCTAGCCGAAAGCTTTGTTTATGAAATGCAGCAAAGTGGCTTTTCAGTGATTGATTATAAAACTACCGGTTTTATTCGCATCACACCAGAAGGTGATTTTGTGTATAGCCGCAACGTTAAAGAGCTATCTAAGCGTTTACCTATAGAATATTTGCTAGTGGGTACCTTTAGTAAATCTAATGAAGGTATTTTAGTTAATGCTCGAATTGTTGGTGCGCAATCAAAAGTAGTGGTTGCTTCAGCGCAAGAGTTAATTCCTAACGAAGTTTACCAAAGTAAGGTTCCCGTTCCGGTTAAACGTGACGGAGTGATGATTATAGAGTCTCGCACTCAAGCGAATAAAACTAAAATGCCAATGGGGGAGAGAGGCTAAGTTTACCCTACGTCTATTACACTACTTAAAACCTCAAACATGTTTGGGGTTTTATTGTATTTAGCCATCGATAATACTAAACATTTTACTATTCAGCTTAAGGCTGTAAATTCAGAAAGTGGTGAGGGGAGTCTCATTGGGTAGAGCGGAAGATCAATCAAAAGGCTTAAGTCGTTAAGCTTTAAAACCTTTACCCATGCGTTGTGAGCTATGTTTTTTGCCTAGCTTATCGTAGGTAGATGCATTTTGATTTTGGAGTTGACCAATTACTGCGCTGAGTTGGCGTACTTTTTCGTTACTGGCTTGAATAATCTCACCATTTAGCGCGTTTTGTTGCTGGCATTGCTGCAGCAATAGTTTAACTGTATCCACTTGCTTACTTAAAGTTAAGTCAGTTTTAAGTTGAGATTTTTCAGCTGACGCTTCAAGTTCTGCATCTGCTTTAGATATCTCTGCTAGGGCCTGCTCTTTTTGTTCTGCAACGGCAAAAAGAGCAATAGTATCGTCTTGTTCAAGCGCGACCTTTTCTTGCTCTAAAAGAGAAAGCAGCAAGGTAAGTTGCTGCTCTTGAGTATTCAGTAGGGCTGTAATCATTGCCTAATTACCCAAGTGTTTTGTTAAACTCGCTTTCGAAATCACCCATTTTTTGAGCAACTTTATTAGCATCAACTTGGTAAGTACCGTCGGCTACAGCTTGCTTAATAGATTCCAGCTTTGAGCTTCTGCTGTCTGAATCGTTGAGCAAATTCTGCTGAATACGGTTTAGTTGTTGTGCTTCGTTAGTAAGCATAACTGAATCCTGGGCTGCAGCAGAACCAGCGGGTGAACGTTGTTCAGCGCTTTCTTTAGTGCCTTTATCAGCGACTCTATTTGAGTCTACTTGACTAGGACGGTTTCCACCTAAGTTGTTAATGTTTAAAGCCATAATGGCGCCCCACAGTTAATCAATTTTTCGTATTCAATAAAGCTATCGGCTTACCTTTGTAGAACTTTAGAAAAAAATTAAAGTTTTACGTCAACAATTCCTAATGCTTTTACTCGGCCGGTGACAAGTCGCTGAGATTGGTTATTTCTAACCTTAATGGTATCACCGATACTACCACTAGATAAAGCCGTGCCCTGAGTTGTAACATTCAGTCCACCAGCATTGGCAGAAATGGTTACTGCTTCACCTTTACATACTATGCAAATATCGCGCCCAGTTATAATTTGGTCTTTTCTTAATGCTCGCCTTAGTTTAGCACCTAGTAAGGGCTCTAGGTCGGTAAAGTAACTGCCGCGTAAACGGTTCTCCGGTAAAAAGTCTAAGCTCACTTGGGAATGGTTTAGCGCTGCGCCTTCTTGTATTGGTGTTGCAGCAACGACCACCGCCAGCAGAACTTGTTTTCTAACGGGAATGTATAAACGCCAGTTAGCATGTTCTTCGCAACTGACCAAAACACTGGTGTTTCTGCGGACTTCACCATTGGCAAGGCTGTACTCATAACCTTTAGTGCATTCAGGAATAGCAACCCGTTCATCAAGTTGATTGGCACTAAGCTCAATTTTTTGACTATGGTCATGATTGATTTGTGAACGAACGAATTCTACTGCCTCTGTTTCGAGCTGCGAATGCAGTTCGCTTGTGTGAGCAGTAAGACTAAAACAAAATAATAACAGTGGAGCAGCAATTTTTATCAACATTTCCTATATGATACCGATAAAGCAAAGTAACAATTGGCTTTTTTGTCTATGCTTAACAAGTTGATGCTAAGTCATTGGGCGTCAAAATTACGACAAACAAGCTAGATTGAGCGATAGTATACAGGGGTTAAGCAAAGTTGATGCCCCTTTCTAAGGAGTGATAAGTATATGGCGGGTATTTTAGATTCGGTAAACCAGCGTACGCAGTTAGTAGGGCAGAATCGCCTCGAATTGTTGTTATTTAGGTTAAATGGGTCTCAGCGCTATGGTATTAACGTTTTTAAAGTAAAAGAAGTATTGCAGTGTCCGCCTCTAACCGCGCTACCTAAACTAAATCCAGTTATTCGTGGTGTCGCGCACATTCGCGGTAAAACTATTTCAGTTATTGACCTTAGCTCTGCAACTGGTGGCCGACCTATTGAAGATGTAAGCAAGTGCTTCATTATTATTTCAGAGTATAACCGTTCAGTTCAGGGCTTCTTAGTAGGCTCGGTTGAACGTATTGTTAACATGAACTGGGAAGATATTTTACCCCCACCAAAAGGTGCTGGTAAATTTAACTATCTAACAGCGGTGACTGAGGTAGAAAAAGAGTTAGTCTCTATTCTTGATGTAGAGAAAATTCTTGATGAAATCTCGCCCGTTGATACTACGGTGAGTAAAGAAATTGTTGAAGAAGCCGCAGCCAACGTTCGAATAGATAAAAAAGTACTGGTGGTTGACGATTCGTCAGTGGCCCGTAACCAGGTAAAACGTGCGGTAACATCTTTAGGTGTTGAAGCATTGTTATGTCAAGATGGGCGAGAAGCCTTAGAGTTGCTAGCAACAATGGCTAAAGACGGGCCTATTACCGATCAAATCGCTTTGGTGATTTCTGATATTGAAATGCCTGAAATGGACGGATACACCTTAACCGCTGAAGTGCGTTCTCATCCAGATCTGAAAGATTTACATATTATTTTGCATACGTCTTTAAGTGGCGTATTTAACCAAGCAATGGTAAATAAAGTTGGGGCCAATGCTTTTATTGCTAAATTTAACCCCGATGAGTTAGCAGCTGCTGTTCGTCAATCTTTATAGAGAGTGTGGATGCATTTGTGAGAACTATAACAGATGATGTATACAAGCAATTTTGTGGCTTTTTAGAAAAGCAGTGCGGAATTGTACTAGGTGACAATAAACAGTATTTAGTGAAAAGTCGTTTGTCACCGCTAATGTCTCAGTATTCGGCAGAAAGTCTTACCGAATTGGTTCAAAAGGCCATGAGTTTACGTGAACGTGATTTACGTGCTGCTGTCGTAGATGCAATGACGACAAACGAAACCTTATGGTTTCGCGATACCTATCCGTTCCAGCTTTTATCCGATAGATTGTTACCTGAGTTTCAAAAACAAACTCGTCCGGTAAAAATTTGGTCAGCAGCCAGCTCATCAGGTCAAGAACCTTATTCGATAATGATGACGTCACTTGAGTACCAAGCAAAACGTCCAGGTGCTTTGCCTATGGGAATTCAAGTGGTGGGTACTGATATCTCACCTTCTATGCTTGAACACTGTAAACGCGGAGAATACGATTCATTAGCCCTCGCTCGTGGTTTATCCCCAGAACGAAAACGCCAATTTTTTGAAGCGACTACCGATGGTAGTTTTCGGGTGAATGACAAAGTACGTAAAAATGTTAGCTTTAGACCCTTAAACCTGCTTGATAGTTATGCGCTAATGGGGAAATTTGACATTATTTTCTGCCGTAATGTACTTATTTACTTTAACGCAGATGTGAAGTCGAAAATTCTTAATCAGTTTGCTCAGGCGTTAAATCCAAATGGTTATTTGATGCTTGGCGCTTCTGAATCAATCACGGGCTTAACCGACCGATTTAATATGTTACGTTGCAACCCAGGCATCGTTTACCAATTAAAGTAAAAAATAGATAGCGGCAGTAAAGGGCAATAGTTGCCGCTTTACTTGCCGTCAAACAATCAGCACTCCTTACCTTTCGCTGGTTGAAGTAACTAAGTCCTTTAGTTAACTGAATTAAAAGTGTCAAAAAAACTCTGGCATAGCTTTTGCAAAATAATTTTTGTGAAAGTGTTTAGAGGTGTATATGGCAATTACTTTTGATAAAGCATTAGGTGTTCATCAGCATACCGTGGGAGTGAGAGCTCGCCGTTCTGAAGTGATCGCAAGTAATATTGCTAACGCAGATACACCTAACTATAAAGCACGAGACTTAGATTTTAATAAAGCATTCGCTGCCGCTAAAAGTAAGCAAAGTGGCGGAATGCAGTTAACCAACGAACGCCATATTGGTGGCGGAAATAGCCAGTTCTCTGAATTGGGTTTCCAAATTCCGGACCAGCCTGATACGGGCGATGGCAATACTGTTGATGTACAAAAAGAAAAAGCAGCTTTTATGCAGAATGGCTTGGAATACCAAGCGGGCATTGGCTTTCTATCTAGCAAGTTTAGTGGTTTACGTAATGCAATTAAGGGAGGTCAATAATGAGCTTTTTTAATGTTTTTGATGTTACTGCTTCGGCAATGAAAGCGCAGTCGGTACGTTTAAATACCACAGCCAGCAACTTAGCCAATGCCGACAGTATCAGTTCAAGCATCGATCAAACTTATCGAGCGAGAAAACCTGTATTTGCGGCTGAGTTTACTAAAGCCACTCAATTTCAAGGTGACTCTGCTCAGGTTAAGGTGGCTGGAATTGTTGAATCCGATGCGCCTTTGCGCAAGGAATACTATCCAGAGCACCCAATGGCGAACGAAGAAGGTTATATTTTTAAACCTAACGTTAATGTGATTGAAGAAATGGCCGATATGATGAGCGCTTCACGCTCCTATCAAGCAAATGTTCAAGTTACTGAAGCAGCCAAACAAATGCTAAATAGCACACTTAATCTGGGTAAAAGTTAAGGAGTAGCACGTGTCTACTATTGATCCACTACAGAGTAATTATTGGCAGCCGGAATCAGTGGTTCCTGAAAGCAACAATAATCAGTCCTTAGGGCAAGAAGATTTCTTCTCGCTATTAACGACCCAGTTGCAATATCAGGACCCAAGTAAGCCGGTCGACAATGCCGAAATGATTGCCCAAATGGCATCTTTTCAAACCTCAGAAGGTATTGCCGAACTGGGCACCAAGTTCGACACAATGAATTCAATCATGAATTCATCTGCTGCACTTCAAGCATCCACCTTAGTGGGGCAGAAAGTGTTGGTACCTTTAGATTATGGCCATAACGGTGGTAATGGATTTGAAGGTGTAGCCGTTACTGGTGCAGCGACCACTAATGTAAAAGTTTCTGTCGAGAACGCAGCCGGTGAAGTGGTGAAAGTTATCGATTTAGGAGAGGGAAGCGGCAACATGCCATTCTCTTGGGATGGCACCGATTCTAATGGGAATGCGATGCCTGAAGGTAAGTACAACATTAAGGTTAATGGTGTTCAAGGCGGTCAAGAGATCAGTTTACCCACTGCAACCTATGCAAGCGTTGGTAGCGTGAGCTTAGCAGGTGGTACATCTGGCGTAATCGTCAATTTAGAAGGCTTGGGTGGTATCGCGATGAGCGATGTACTTGAAGTTGCCAAAGCCTAACAAAGAATAGTAAAACGATAGGAGATTGAGAGATGTCATTTAATATCGCTCTGAGCGGCATCAATGCCTCGCAAAAGGATCTTGACGTAACAGCGAACAACATTGCTAACGTCAACACCATTGGTTTTAAAGAGTCTCGTGCAGAATTTGCCGATGTGTATGCAACATCGATTTTTGCTAACGCTCGAACTGCAGTTGGTAATGGTGTAAAAACCGTGGATGTTGCGCAGCAATTCCACCAAGGTAGTCTTAACTTTACCCAAAACGCCTTAGATTTGGCGATTAGTGGTGAAGGCTTCTTTGTTACGGCTTCAGATTTAACCACCCAAACTCGTGAGTTCACCCGGGCAGGTGCATTTAAGCTTAATGCAGATAACTTTATTGTTAACTCGCAAGGCCAATACTTACAAGGCTACACGGTTAACAACAGTGGTACGCCTTCAGCAGTGAGTATGGCAGCAACCAAAGCCATTCAAATTAGTGCTGAAGTCGGTAACCCTACGATGACCAGCCAAGTGGATATGAGCTTTAACTTGCCATCTAGTGGTACCACTCATGATGTTGGTGACTTTGACCCATCAGACAGTAATACCTATACCTCGGCAACGTCGGTAACGGTATATGACTCTCAAGGTGGTTCACACGTCGCCGAAACCTTCTTTATTAAAGATGCAACCACGGCAAATACTTGGCACAAGTTAATCTATATTGATGGTCAGCCGACTGACGTTGATGGCGGTACTGCTAATACGCCAAATGCCGGTAACGCTAACCCAACCATTCCAGCCTCTGCGACCTTAACTTTTGATAATACTGGTGCGTTAGCCTCTACTACGCCCGCAATTATTCAAACAGTTGCTCTGGGCACGGCTCCACCAAGTGGTCCTGGTGGTGTATGGGATCCAGTGACTGGTTCAGTTGACCCAACTCAAGTGATTAACTTCAACTTAAATGGTCCAACTCAATACAACTCTGCTTTTGAAGTATCAGCCCTGTCTCAAGATGGTTCTACTGTTGGTAAATTGACAGGTATTGATATCGGCCCTGATGGCTTAGTTGTAGCGTCTTATAGTAATGGTGAAACAACCAATATCTCTAAAGTATCGGTGGCGAACTTTGCTAACAACCAAGGTTTAGCACAAATTGGTGATACTGCTTGGCAGCAAACCCAGTTAAGTGGCGAGGCCATTGCGGGTGAAGGTAATACTGGTACTTTTGGTAAAATTAACTCCGCTTCTTTAGAGCAAGCGAACGTTAACCTTACTGAACAACTGGTTAACTTAATTAGTGCGCAACGTAACTTCCAAGCTAACTCTCGAGCCTTAGAAGTTAACTCAACACTGCAGCAAACCATTATCCAAATTCGTTAATCAATGAAATGGGTAATGACAAAAAGGCAGCATCAGCTGCCTTTTTAATTGCTTGATTTATATAACCTTTCCTCACTAATGCTTACCTGCGTTTTTCTTTGGCATCATATTTGCTGTTATTTCCTTTGAGTCAGCTAATTGACGAAGGAAATAGAAATGGACCAATTACTCTACATATCGATGACCGGTGCAAAACAAAATATGCATTCGATCGCGGTACGCGGAAACAACCTAGCAAATGCTAACACTACAGGCTTTAAAGCTGATCTAGAGAATGCTCGCTCAATGCAAGCCTTTGGACCAGGCATGCCGTCTCGTGTATTTGCCATGACCGAACGTCCCACCCAAAACTTTACCGATGGATTACTAAAAACCACCGGCAGAGATTTAGATGTGGCGATTAAAGGCGAAGGTTGGATTTCGGTTCAAGATAAAGATGGTACAGAAGCGTTATCGCGTAACGGTAATTTCACAGTGTCTGCTGCGGGTGTATTACAAACCATGCAAGGGCAAGCTGTGTTAGGCAACCAAGATGCGCCCATCATTATTCCTTTACCTGTTGAGAAGCTAGAGATTAATGAAGATGGCACTATCCAAATTCGCCCAGAAGGCGCACCAGCTGATGCCTTAGAAGAAATTAATAGAATTAAACTAAGTAAGCCGTTCGCCGGTGATTTAACCAAAGGTGATGACGGACTATTTAGATCAACCATTGGTCAAGCATTTCAACCCGATGCAACGGTTGAGCTCACCAAGGGCGCATTGGAGGGTAGTAATGTGAACCCAGTGCAAGAAATGACACATATGATCAGCATGCAACGTCAATTTGAAATGCAAATTAAAATGATGAAAACCGCTGAAGAAAACGAAAAAGCAACCAACAGCTTGTTGCGATTAAGCTAGGAATAAGGAGCGTACTATGCATCCCGCATTATGGATAAGTAAAACTGGCTTAGATGCCCAACAAACAAACGTTTCGGTTATCTCTAATAACCTCGCTAACGCCAGCACTATTGGTTACAAAAAAAGCCGCGCGGTATTTGAAGATTTGTTGTATCAAACCATTAATCAGCCGGGTGGTCGTTCATCTCAAAACACCAATATGCCTTCTGGTTTAATGATTGGAGCCGGTGCCAAAGTTATTGCCACCCAAAAGAACCACGATCAAGGTAACGTGCAAACCACTGATAATGCCTTTGATTTAATGGTAGATGGTCGCGGCTTTTTTGAAATTTTAATGCCAGACGGTACCACTGCATATACGCGTAACGGCCAATTTGGTCTTAACGACGAAGGGACCATTGTAACCCCCGGTGCGGGCTACCCATTACAGCCAGAAATTCAAGTTCCTGAAGATGCCCAAAGCTTTACCGTAGGTGAAGACGGCGAGGTGAGTGTTCGCTTACCAGGGCAAACCGACAACCAAGTTATTGGTCAAATTACGATTACCGACTTTGTTAACCCATCGGGCTTAGAGCCGCGTGGTCAAAACTTATATCTTGAAACTGGCGCGAGTGGAGCACCACAAAATGGTATCGCATCAGAGAACGGCTTAGGCGCAATTCGCCAAGGCTCGTTAGAAACCTCAAACGTTAACGTAACCGAAGAATTAGTTAATTTGATTGAAGCTCAACGTGTTTATGAGATGAACTCTAAAGTTATCTCAACCGTAGACCAAATGTTGACCTTCGCTACACAACAACTGTAGATAAAGTTTAGAGAGAGGGATTGCTCATGAATAAACTAATGGTAGTAGCAACCTGTATGACAATGGCCGGGTGTGCCAGCGTGAATACTGCAGTGGTACCCGACGACCCAGAGTTTGCACCTGTTTACCCAGAAGATGTAGCAGTAGAAGCACGTATTACTGGCTCGCTGTTTACAGAAGATCGTGCTAACAACTTGTACTCAGATAAAAAAGCCCACCGAGTGGGCGATATTATAGTGGTAACACTTGCAGAGAGTACTCAAGCCAGCAAATCTGCCAGTAATGAGTTAGCCAAAGATAAAACTCTTAACTTAAACCAAATTACAGTGCCGGGTGGCGTTGCCACCATAAAAGGCAATCCAATTGAACTTGGTTTAAGTCAAAACAGTGACTTTAGCGGTGAGGCCGACGCGGCTCAAAGTAATAGCTTGAACGGCAACATCTCAGTAAATGTGGTGCAAGTTTTGGCAAATGGTAACTTAATTATTAGCGGCGAGAAGTGGCTAATGTTAAACAATGGCAATGAGTATATTCGCTTAACAGGCATTATTCGCCCTGAAGATGTAGCGCCCGATAACTCGATTACATCACTGCGTATTGCCAATGCAAGAATTCAATATGGTGGCACTGGCGATTTTGCTAATACCACTGACCAGGGTTGGTTATCTAAGTTCTTTAATGGTCCTGTTTGGCCATTCTAAGCCCTGATTTCTAGGAGTAGTATCATGTTAAAACGTAGCATTGTGTTAATCAGTATCGGCATGTGTTTGTTAGCAAATACCGCTAATGCTGCGCGAGTAAAAGACGTAGCAAACGTTGCCGGAGTGCGATCTAACCAATTAACGGGTTACGGTTTAGTGGTGGGTTTACCGGGCACCGGTGAGAAAAATAGTGATTTTGCCAAGCAGTCTTTTGCCACCATGTTACGTAACTTTGGTATTACTGTGCCGCCAGGCACTAACTTAAAAATTAAAAACGTTGCGCCAGTAGCAGTACATGCAGAGTTACCTGCTTTTATTAAACCAGGTCAAACTATCGACATTACAATATCAGCCATTGGTGAAGCTAAAAGCTTACGCGGTGGCAGTTTAGTACAAACCTTTTTGAAAGGTGCTGATGGCGAAGTATATGCACTAGCGCAAGGTAGTTTAATTGTTGGTGGCTTTGGTGCCGAAGGTGCTGATGGCTCTAAAGTTATTTCAAACACACCTACGGTTGGTCGTATTCCAAATGGAGCCATTGTAGAGCGCTCGGTACCATCACCATTTATGAATGGCGATACCATTACCTTTAACTTGAAGCGTTCAGATTTCACTACGGCGAAACGTTTAGCCGATACCATTAATAGTTTAGTGGGACCAAATACAGCAACGCCGATGGATGCTGCGTCAGTACAAGTATTCGCGCCGCGAGATCCAGGCCAGCGAGTCGCCTATCTTTCTACTCTAGAGAACCTAACCTTTGAACCAGCTTCAGAATCCGCCAAAATTATAATTAATTCGCGAACCGGAACCATTGTTATTGGCAAAGATGTTCGTTTGTTACCCGCAGCAATTACCCATGGCGGATTAACAGTGAAAATTTCTGAAACACCTTTGATTTCTCAGCCAAATCCATTCTCTGATGGAGAAACAGTTGAAACAACGGTGAGCACCATTGAGGCAACCGAAGAAGACTCAAGAATGTTTAACTTCGACCCCGGCGCTTCTTTGGATGATTTAGTGCGTGCTGTTAACCGTGTTGGAGTAGCACCAGGTGATTTGGTTTCAATTTTAGAAGCCTTAAAACAAGCTGGTGCTATTCAAGGCGAGCTGTTGGTGATCTAAGTATGACTATGGACGCGGTAAAACAATCAGCAAACTACCACGACTTAGCCAGTTTAGACGAGCTAAGGAGTGCTGCGCAAAAAGATCCGGATAAAGCGCTGAAGCAAGTTGCTAGTCAGTTCGAATCGCTGTTTATGCAGATGTTAATGAAACAGATGCGTAAAAGTAACGAATTGTTTGAAAGTGATACCCCGTTAAATAACCGTCATACCCAAACTTATCGAGATATGCACGACAATCAAATGGCTTTGGAGCTGTCGTCTTCAGGTGCTTTAGGTTTAGCCGACTTAATTGTAGCCCAATTAGATCCTGCTGCTGCCAACGTAACGCCCGCATCGGTATTACGAGGTGGGCAAAACATTGATTTACAACAGCGTTCTTTAAATGCACAGGTAACAGATGGCAAGAATATTGCTATATCGACTAGTGTAACGGCCGCAATAAGCAAACCTTTAGTAAAAGATAGCGTTAGCGAGCCAATTAAGGACGAAGTAGCAAAGCCGGCTGCAATAAAACGGCAAGGTTTTTCCTCTCCTAGTGAATTTATTGAAGCCATTTTGCCAGTTGCAAAAAAATGGGCTGCAGATAAAGGCATTGAACCAATGGCTATTGTGGCGCAAGCGGCATTGGAATCAGGCTGGGGTAAAAAAGTGATTGCAAACGGAGACGGCTCTAGTAGCCATAACTTGTTTGGGATTAAAGCGGATAGTCGTTGGCAAGGAGATAAGGCAGTAGTGAACACTTTAGAGTACAGAAACGGACAAGCGCAGCAAGAACGTGCCGCATTCCGCTCGTATGATTCTTTTGAAGAAAGTGTAAAAGACTACTTGTCGTTTGTAGAAGGGCCGCGCTATCAAGAGGCTTTAGCAAAAGGGATGGATGCTAAGCAATATGCCAAAGAGCTACAGGCGGCGGGTTATGCCACCGATCCTCAGTACGCAAAAAAAATTGGCCAAATTTTAGATAGCCGTCACTTTTCAGAGTTTCGTGATACACAAGTTGTAGGGGAGTAATTAGTTTATGGCTATGAATGATCTACTAACCATTGGTTCATCAGGGGTCGCAGCACACCAGCGCCTATTGATGACCACCGGTAATAACATTGCCAATGTAAATACTCCGGGCTACAGCTTACAACGTACGTTTTATACTGCAGATACTTTGGGTGGTGTTCGAGAAGGCTATACTGAGCGTGTGTTAAACGGTTTTGCTCAAGCACAAATGTTTCGCGATACTTCTACATTAGCTAACCGTGATGCTTATTTAGAATCGGTGAGTAATATTGACGCGATTCTAAGTGATGATTCCTTATCTTTAAGCAGTAAGTTTGACGATACCTTCACCCAGCTTCACGCAACAACCGACAATCCTACTGCATTATCTACTCGTGAATTATCCTTGTCACAGTTCAATGCGTTAACTGACCGTTATCGAACTCTGAATGAGCAGTACAGCGTACAAGAAAAAAACCTTAGCCAAGATATTGTAGAAAAAGCGGATGAAGCCAATGCCTTAATTCGCAATATTGCGGAAATCAATAAAGAGATTGTGGCTGCTGGCGGTAGCCCTTTAGATGGTAATACCGCGATACTTGGTGACAAACGTGACCAAGCGATTAAAGAACTAGCTGAACTGATAGATATTAATACCATCGTTCAAGATGACGGCTCAACCCTCGTGTTTATGCGCTCGGGTCAAGCTTTAGTGTTGCAAGATGACCATACTAAGTTGGCCATTGTAGATGGCGACCCTGATAGTACTCAAAAAGAAATGACGCTTTCGTTAGCTGGTTCTACCCGTATCATTGGCCGCGATGATATTGGTGCGACTATCGGTGGATTGATGGAATACCGTAAAACCACATTGGATACTAGCCGCAACCAGCTAGGTCAGCTGTCAATTGCAATGACCGATGCTTTTAATACTCAAAACCGTTTAGGCATGGATTTAAATGGCGATATTGGCGGAGATATATTTACCCTACCTACGTTTAACGGCAAAGAATTTTCGACCAATACTACAGCAGGCACGATTAGCGGCAGCTTTATTGCCGGTAGCGGCAGTGAAGTAACACCTTACGATTATCGAGTCACCTTTACTTCGCCAACCACTTTTGAAATGCAGCGTTTTGACGGTGATACTCCAATAGAAACCGCTATATCTGGGACAATACCTCCCACCAATTTCCAACTCGATGGTATTGATTGGGATTTCTCATCAGGCCCTTTTGCGGCGGGTGACAAACATCTTATTCAACCAGTAAGAGATGCCGCAGCTCAAATGACGGTGAGCATGAGCCAGCCAGAGAAACTTGCGCTAGCCTCGCCAATTCGCGTAGAGCGGGAACTTAATAACCGCGGTAATGCGACGGTGTCTATCGATTCCATTTACGATACCGATCCAGCTACGTCAAACTTCACCGCACCTGGTGGGTATGATCCTAACGGCCCGCATGAGGTACGTATTAATAACGCTGGTGATTATGAAATTTACAATGGTGTAGGGGCCTTAATGGCAACCGCGCCAGCCGCTAGTGCTGGCCAACAATTGTTTGCTAACGCAGTACCTGCTTTAACACCGGGTTATGAGATAAATATTGACGGCGATGTGCAAGAAGGTGATGTATTCACCATGGATTACAATACCGACGGTTTTAATGACAACTACAATGCTCTGCGCTTGGTAGATTTGCAGCAAAAAGATCTTGTGCGAAAAAGTCTTGCAACTGGCGGTGACAATAAAATGACCATGAACGATGCTTACGCTAGTGTAGTGAGTTTTGTGGGCGGTAAAACCAGTGAAGCGAGGGTGGCCGTATCTGCGGCGTCGTCTTTACTTGAACAAAGTACCCAGCGGCACAATTCAATTTCGGGTGTTAACCTTGATGAAGAAGCGTCAAACCTTATTCGTTTCCAGCAAGCTTATGCTGCATCAGCACAAGTTATTAGTGCCGCCCAGGAAACCTTTCAAACATTATTAAGTTCAGTGAGGTAATCAAATTATGCGCGTATCTAGTATTAATTTGTATCAAAGCTCATTGAATGGTGTGCTTAACTCTCAACAGCAAGTTGAGAAAATGAACCAACATTTGATTACCAATAAGAAATTGCTTACCGCAGCTGATGGTCCGTCTGATATGAGTAAAACCATGTTTTTGACGACCGAGATCACCTTAACGGAGCAGCACCTTAAGAACGGTACTTTGCTCGAGAACGCGCTTAATTTCGAAGAGTCCACTCTAGATGGGATGATCAACGCAATGCAGCGGGCGAGGGTGCTAGGTGTTCAATCTGGCGATGGCTTAAATGGCGAAGCTGAACGTAAATCACTAGCTCAGGAGTTAAGGCAAATTCAAGCGCAAATGGTTGATTTTATGAATAGCCAGAACGCGGATGGTAGTTATGTATTCTCTGGGTTTCAAACCCAAAAACAGCCATATGTATTCGACGGCACTGATTATAATTACCAAGGTGATGCTGGAGTTAACGAATTAAAGGTATCATCGTCGGTGTATATTCAAAGTAATGATACTGGCCAAGAAGTATTTGATAACGTATTTAAACGATTTGTGACTAATGACTTATCGGGAAATATTAATACAACTATTACCGATCAAAGAGCTTATGATAGTTTTCACAAATTAAATTATGATCCGATTACCCCCGCTAATAATACTTACCAAGTTCAAACAACAGCAGGTGCACCAGATACCTATGAAATACTTGATAGTGGTGGAGCATCTTTAGTACCCCCAGAAACGGGGGATTATGTGCCAGGGCAATCTATTAACTTTAATGGTGTTGATATTAATATATCTACTCCTGCAGGTAGTGCCAATGAGTCATTTGAATTAGCGCCACCTGATAAAGATAATGTACTGAATATGTTGTCTGAATATATAGTTGCATTAGAAGACCCTTCCTTGGTGGGGGACGCCTATGTAGAGAAACAATCAGACTTTTTGGTAGGTTTAGATAATTCATTAGAAAGTGTAAACTTAACCTTAGGGTCTATTGGCGCAAGAGGTAACTCCTTGGAAGCAGTGCGTTCTGCCGCGTCTTCGATGGACCTCATTAATCAAAAATCTCGCGCTTCCTTGAGCGAGGTCGACTTCGCAGAAGCTGTGAGCAATCTGCAGAAGGCGGAGCTTGCACTTAATACTTCTTATTCATCTTATAGTCGCATAAGCCAGTTATCGCTATTTAATTATCTATAACGCTAAAGTTTATTCTTAGCCTGCCGTTATAAAGGTTGCTTCAATAATGAAGCAACCTTTTTTGTTTTAAGATTTGTTCTGGAAATAAAATTAAAATAATTGCTAAAGAATATTGAAGCGCCGCCGTTATATAGGGTAAGTCAGAAGAAAATAATAACTGACAACTAATAAAACCTATAAATGGTTAATATATAGATAGGAGAAATATCATGGCTTTATACGTAAATACAAATGTGTCATCGCTAAATGCCCAACGTCAGTTAACTCAATCTGGCTGGTCTTTAGATACATCATTCCAACGCTTGTCATCGGGTTTGCGTATTAATAGTGCAAAGGACGATGCCGCTGGTCTTCAAATTTCAAACCGTATGACTTCGCAGATTCAAGGTCTAGACCGCGCAGTAATGAATGCTCAAGATGGCATCTCGTTAGCCCAAACCGCTGAAGGCGCGATGGACGAAGTAACAAATATGCTTCAACGTATGCGCACTTTAGCCATCCAATCTCAAGACGGTATCAATAACACCGATGACCGTATAGCACTACAAGCTGAGGTTTCACAGCTTAAAGCAGAGATCAGTCGTGTAGGCACAACCACCAAGTTTGGTAATATCACACTACTGGATGGTCAATATAATGAGAACTTCTTAGTAGGTGCAAACGCTGGAGAAAACATTGCTGTTACCATTGGTACAACTGTTAGCCAAGCTGGTTTGGGTATTACTACCTTGTCTGTATCAAGCCCTGCTTTAGCAAGCGCTGCGATGGCTGCCATAGACTCAGCGGTTAAAACTATTGATGCTGAGCGCGCACAATTAGGTGCAGTTCAAAATCGATTCCAATCTACCATTCGTAACTTGTCTAACATTTCTGAAAATGTAACGGCTGCTCGTTCACGTATTAAAGATACTGATTTTGCAAAAGAAACAGCAGAGTTGACGCGTAACCAAATTATTCAGCAGACTTCTACGACTATTTTGGCTCAAGCGAACCAACGTCCACAGGCTGCATTATCTCTACTAGGTTAATAAAAAAAGAAAAGGACGGTGGGGGTTCAATCCACCGTCCTCATACTGTAATCGCGCAATTAGTACTCCTAGGAGGCTCAATTCCATACTAATAATAAGTTGCGCTTTAGTTTCGCTCTCAATCTCCTATCGTTTCGAGCGATACGGCCAAGTGATGTATACTCACTTGGCCTTTTTTCGCAGCGGTTCAGACTGCACCTGTAATAAAGCAATGCTTGTGCCAAGTTTTAGTGACAGATTATTGGCATCAAAAAATAAATTTTTTAGCTAAAAGCTCTATCTTTAGTCCGGTTTATTCAAGATTACTTTCTGCTACGAAGCCTTTGATAGCAAGGCTTGCCGCAAAAGCGGCAAGTTTTTTCCGTTTTTTCCTTTTTTTCTCTAAAGCTTTTCCTAGGCTTGCCGCTAACTAATATGAAGTTATTAAAACTTTGGTCCATTTTTAAGTTGTCTTGGTTTTCGGTTCATAGACCAGGGGTTCAACAACTAACAGATGGTTTTGATCGTCCTGACACAGTTCAATCAGGATGAGCGATTTCTTAGGAGGCTCAAATTATGGCATTAGTTGTCAACACCAATGTGTCGTCATTGAACGCACAGCGTCAGTTATATAATTCTGGCAATACACTTGATACTGCTTATCAACGTTTAAGTTCTGGTTTTAGAATTAACAGCGCAAAAGACGATGCTGCAGGTCTACAAATCTCTAACCGTATGACATCACAAATACAAGGTTTAGATCGCGCGGTGATGAATGCTCAAGATGGGATTTCGGTAGCGCAAACAGCTGAAGGTGCGATGGATGAAGTGACTAATATGCTTCAACGTATGCGTACTTTAGCCGTACAATCTCAAGATGGTATTAATAACAGCGACGACCGTACAGCTCTACAAGCAGAAGTTAGTCAACTGAAAGCTGAGATTAGCCGAGTAGGTACTACAACTAAGTTTGGTGGTACGGCGCTATTAGATGGCTCTTACAGCTCAAACTTCTTAGTAGGTGCTAACGCAGGCGAAAATATTTTGGTATCAATTGGCCAAACTATTTCGCAAGCTGGTCTAGGTATCACCGGTACGAGTGTAAGTACTGCTGCTGCGGCTAGTGCAGCAATGGCTGCTATTGACTCAGCAATTAAAGCTGTTGATTCTGAGCGTGCTGGTTTAGGTGCGGTTCAAAACCGCTTCCAATCTACTATTCGTAACTTGTCTAACATTTCAGAGAATATCTCTGGTGCTCGTTCTCGAATTAAAGATACTGACTTTGCAAAAGAAACTGCTGACTTAACTAAAGCTCAGATTCTACAACAAACTAGTACTTCGATTCTTGCTCAAGCAAACCAACGCCCACAAGCTGCGTTAGCTCTAGTTTAATCGTTAATAATAGTGTAGAAAGACGCAGCCACACTTATACTATGTAAGTGTGGCTTGCTTTGTTTAAGGAGTCTGGAATATGGATAACAGTGTAAGTTCAATATCCACTACGACAGTTACACCTGGCCAATCTGCAAATCGGGAGCCTAACTTAAGTGCTGCTGACAAGATGGAGGTGGCACAAATATCGCTTCAGAAAGAGCAGCAACAGGCAAAAGCGCAACAAGAGGCTGAGCAAGAGAAACGTCAAGATGAGGATAAGACTCAAATAGATGACGTAGTTGCTTCTCTAAACCAGTTACTTGAAGTTCAAGATAGGGATGTTAAGTTTGTTGTAGATGAACGAGATGGCCAGTTCTTCACTTCGGTGCTAAACAGAAGTACCGACGAGCTCATTCGTGAAATCCCTACTGAAGAGTATCGTCAATTGGAAGAGCGGTTAAAGAAGTTTCAAGACGCCATTGGTCAAACAACTGGGTTGTTTGTCGATCAATTGGTTTAAACTAAATGCGAGTAACAAGTTATGACTGGAATTACAGCTGCAGGTATTGGTAGTGGTTTAGACTTAGAAGCCCTTATTGAAGTATCCATTAATGCAGAACGTGCAGGCAAAGATGCGCGTTTGGAGAAAACCAAAGCAACTTTAGACGTTACTTTGTCTGCTGTTGGTTCTGTTAAATCTGCCTTAAGCTCCTTTCTTAGCATTCTTGAGAAAGCTAAAGAACAATCTACCTTTATTCCCCGTGTCGCAACGACTGGAGAGTCTGAAGGCAATGAATCATTTGTTATCGATTTAGCTGAAAGTGCGACAAATGGAAACTATTCAGTTGAAGTTCAGCAGCTTGCTAAGGGGTCATCTCTTACGTCAATTGACTCAACTACCAATGGTGGAACCCCACTGTATACCAGCGAAGATGATGTAGTGTCTTCTACTGCGGGTCAAATGACTTTTTCAACGGCTAACGGTGAAAGTTTTGTCTTAGATGTCGAAGCCGGGACAACCCTTAAGCAGTTAAGAGAAAAAATAAATGACGCCGAAGATAACTTTGGAGTAAGCGCTAACCTGATTGATACCGGCTCAGAGATTCGCTTGGCAATCTCTTCTGAAGAAACTGGTGACGGTAATACCTTAACCGTAACGAATACAGGTTCTAACCCTGAACTTGATAATTTTACTAATGCTGGTGGGAAAATGAGTGTCGTTGATGCATCTTCCGCCAAAATTACCATTGACGGAATTGAAGCAACCAGCAGCACTAACAACTTTAAAAATGTAGTATCTGGTGTAAGTATCGATGTCAAAAAAGTGACGGGTTCTGCTGTCTCTGTCGATATTGCGCCGAGTGAAGAAAAGGCAATTGAGAATATGAAAGCCTTTGTTGACGCTTACAACAAGGTTATTTCAGAAATTGATAAATATTCTAAACCTGAGACAGTGATTGAAGGAGAGGATGGAGCTTCGTCACGTAAAGAATTAAGCGGCGATGCTATGTTTCGATCATTGCGGTATTCACTAGGCCGAATTGCCAGTAATGGCTATGATGACGCGCCTCCAGGCATGAAAACACTGTATGGTATAGGTGTAGAAATGGACAATGATGGCATGCTTAAGTTGGACGAAACTAAGTTTAAAGAAAACCTAGCTAACAATATGGACGGAGTTGGCGAGGTTTTTGCTATGTCTGGTGGTATCTCGGAGTCTTTTTCTGCAATAGTTGCAAGCTATGAAAAATCTGATGGCGTTCTCGCTTCTCGAGAAGAATCAGTAAAAAGTCAGATAAGAGATTACGAACATCAAAAATTAGATTTTGAGGAGCGTATGGCCTCTTACGAAAAAACATTGCGAGCCAAATATACTGCTTTTGATGTTGCCATGGGTGACCTAAATAGCCAGATGTCCTACATAACCGGACAATTAGCGCAGCTGAATAAATAATGGAAGTGACGTATGTATCAAAAAGGTATTAATCAGTACCGTCAAGTAGGCGTAAAAGACCAAATAGCAACTGCTGATCCTCATGGCGTTACTCAAATCTTAATGCAAACGGCTCTACAAAACTTAGCTGTTGCTAAAGGATGTTTAGAGCGCAATGATTTAGCAAATAAAGGTAAGCCAATTGGTAAAGCTACCTCTATTATCACTTCGCTTCGAGACACTTTAGATCATGAGCGTGGTGGGGATATTGCTGGCAACTTAAATGATTTGTATACTTATATGTTAGAGCTCTTATCAGAAGCGTCTGTTTCTAATAAGGCAGAATTAGTTGCTGAAGTGATTGACATTTTCCTTCCTATTAAGTCTGCTTGGGACCAAATACCAGAGTCAGCAAAGCAAGAAGCCTACCAACAGAAGTAAGATGAGTACGCCTAACTCTCACCTCAATAAGCAGCTAGCTAAAGCTAGTTTATCTTTACTTGCGCTTCGCGAAGCTTTAGATGAAGATTCGGTCGATCTTAAGCAAGTAGAGAGCAGCCTTGCAGAACATCAGACTATTGTTAAAGATATATTTGAAGGCTCTGACTCTAGGTTTTTTTCAGCAGATGATCTGGTTCTTCTCAATGAATACTCCGAGAAAGTTCAAGCGATCTACAGTTACTTTAAAGAACAACGCTTAGACATAATAACTACGCTTGGCTCTTTAAAGCGTGGTCAGAAAGTAGTGGGCGCCTATTTTAAAAATACTTAGGCGATAACTTAGGAATCGTAATGCTAAAGAATATTGATTTTCAGACATCCTCAGATGAACCTACTCAACAACTACATGAAGCTCAATTAGCCCCTTTGATACAGAGGCGCTTTGCGCGTAACTTAGAGGCGTTTGCTAGTTTTGATCTTGGCTTAGCAAAAACACTCTCGGAACATCACTCTGTTAAATATTCCCCTTTTGTTACAACTTCTCGTCGTTTAAATGTAATGAGCATTGCAAAAGGGAGAGCACTTTATAACCTCATTCCTGAAAGACAAGTCTCTCAGCAAGTTTCACACTTTAGCCAACAGGCACTGGTTTACGATAGCTCTGTAGATACCCCTTTGTTGAATGTTATTCAACAGCAAGGCGCTACATTAAACTCTCTGTTGCCACAAGGTAATATTGCTTACCAAGCAATAGATGAAAACAGTGAAAATCTTGTTATTTTGGGTTGTGGCCTAGGTTTACATTTAAAGCAGTTAGCCAGCTTAGCTCCGTGGAAGAGAATACTTTTAATTGAACCTGAGGTAGATTTATTACATGTTTCTTTGCTTAGTGCTGAGTGGCGAGAAATGTTGGGGCATGTTTCTGCTAATGATATTAAATTAAATATTGTGTCGGGGGTAAAAGGTGCAGACGCTATACAAGCGATAAGTGACTGGAAAAAAGAACATGGGCTAACGAAATTCCATATTTATCGGCATTATGATTATGCTGTTTTTAATTGTTTTGAATATCATTTAGCTTTAGGATTAGATGCTTTTTCTCACGAACTGATAGAGCAAAGTGCTAACCTGGAAGAAGAAAGTAGTTTTGAATTTAGCCATTCTTTGAGCTTTTACTATTTAGAAAGCTCTCAGGTGGCGACTCATATAGAAGAAAAAAATAGTAAACTTTTAGAGAACCATTTTTCAAACAATTTAGAGGCGTTTCGTAAGTATTTTCCTGACATATACGCTTTTGCCGTTGATTATAAAAGTGTAAGGTGGCAGTTAGTTAGTACAGGAGATGGGCAGTTTAACCTGTTTGATTTAGAACAAGGAATAATGTCTAGTAGTGAGGAACTACGAGATTCAAGCCTTAAGTATTTCGGACATTATTCAGCCAACCCTAGAATTGACCCTCTCGACGCTAGGCAAACATTTCATAAGCCAAGTCCATTTATTCATTATGATAAATCAGCTCAACTTAAAAATTTGGTTCAATCAATTCCTGAGTCAAAACACAGTAAATTGCCGCATAAATTACCGTCGTTTATCATGTATGGTTGCTCTTTGGGTTATCAAGTAGAGAAGTTACTAAACTCCCATATTGTAGATAACTTTATACTTTATGAGCCGAATATAGATTTTTTCTATGCATCATTATCCACGATAGACTGGAGTAAAATCCTACGGGCTTCCGATGAGCAAGGCACTAAACTTTATCTCAATATTGGCGACGATGGCACGCATATGTTTGATGATATTCATATGCGCTTGCAGAGCTACGGTATTCATATTCTCTCGTATACGTTCTTTTATGTAAGCTATTTTCAGCATGCAATGGATAAAAATATTCGTTTAACACGAGATCAGTTCAAGGTCCTATTAAACATTAGTGAGTTCTTCGATCACGCTTTCTATAACTTAAATCATACTCGTGACTCCTTATTGCGGAACAGTCGCTATATGTTAAAAAGTAAACCGCAAATGCTGCGTGACGAATTAGCCAACACCCCTGTATTTATTATCGGAAATGGACCCTCTTTAGATAGCTGTGCAGATGTGATTCGCCAGCACCAAGATAAGGCGATTATTATTTCAGTTGGTACGAGTTTAAAAGCACTTTATCAGCTGGGTATTAAGCCAGATTTTCATGCAGAAGTTGAACAAACTAGAGCTACTCTTCATTGGGTATGCCAAGTTCCGGATCCTGATTGGCTTAAACAAATAGATATGATTACTGTAAACGGCCTACACCCAGAAGTATCAGACATGTTTGGTGAAACGCTATATTGTTTGAAAACGGGAGAAGCTGGGTCACTGAGTTTTCTTGAAATTGCTGAAGAAGTGCAAGAATTCGATAGTATCCTTTACTCTTACCCTACAGTATCAAATTGTGCATTGTCTTATGCTCTGCGCCTTGGGTTTAGACAAATATATCTATTTGGTGTGGATCTTGGTTTTGTAGACCCCAATCGCCACCATAGTCAGCACTCTGCATACTATAACGCTAAAGAAGATGGCAAAGAGCTTTATGATTATAGTGCACATGGTACGGGTTTAAGAGTGCCTGGTAATTTTGAAGATTATGTATTTACTAAGCATGAATTTAAGTACTCTGCAGAAATATTAGGTAAATCCATAGCTGAATATGATGATGCCGAAGTTTATAACACCTCGAATGGGGCGCTAATTGAGGGAGCCGCTCCACTTGCTCTCGAGCAGGTGCTTCTAACAGGTGATGAAATTGATAAACCCGCGTTAAAACAGCGTATAAAGTTAGGCGCTTATAGAGAAGACACATCTCAGTTAGTTGATGTATTCGACAACACCTACTCAGATAAACATATTGAAGAGCACTGTAACCAGCTGCTTGATATAGTGCGTGATGATGCTGATAGCTGGGAAGCTGTACTTGATATATTAGATCGTCAAGTTAAATTAGTTAAAGGTTCTGCGGCAGACCCTAAATCTCTATTCTTTTACTTAATGCGGGGGAGTGCTTCTTTTTGTTTAACCTATTTAACCCGCTTAGCTTATTCGGCTGATGATGAAGAGTTATGTATGCAGCGCTTCAATGAAGGTAAAGCAATATGGATAGAATATATAACAGAAATGCGGGATAAAGTGCTCAGCGACTTTGGTGAGTTCGACCAAACGCCTCGGCCTGTGCCAGATAATGATTTTGATTCAATGCCTGCACTTGATATTCTTAAAAAAAGAAAAGAAGCAGCAAAAACGGGTTAAATAATTGGGGTTAAACGGTGATGTTTAACCCCAATTTTTAAGATTCTAGTAATTGTTCTATGTACTCTGAGATCGTTTCTTCTTGACCAAAAAGTGCGTGGTAGATTTTCCCCGGGAAGGCTATTGAACGCTCTTCATTCTTAAAGAATGTTTGAGGAGGTTCTTCTTCGGTTTCTTCGATAAATAGCCATTCACCACCAGCTTCTTTTTTATACACCTCTCCAACATAAGCGCCTAACATATATGAATAGGTAAACATCTCTTTTTCATCTAAATGTTGCTCGCTGAGTGTTTTGATTAGCTGATCTACTTGGGTGAGGCTACCTAATGAATAGTCTGGACGAGGGCTACCAGTGCTTTCGATAAAGCTAATGGCATCTTCGGCTGTGTCGGCCATAAGTTTCGAGAACTCTTCGTTATTCATTATTTCTGTCCTTTCAAAAATTATAATCTTAATACTAAAAGCTTTATTTATTTTAACAAGTATATACGCCAGCTAAGTGCTAGTTTTGCTTATTAACTCCCAAGATAATGGCGTTGCAAAGTCTATATCGGTTTTGGCCTTGCTACCTAATACCTCGTCTAGACATTTGGGTGCTAAGCCATATCCTGGTCTTACACTTCCAATGTTATTGGTAGATAAAACATCACCTTTTTTTATGGATTTAGTTGCGTATAGGGAGCGCCTAAACTGTATGTTTTGTTGCTCACTTGACGCTTGAGAGTATGATACCTGACCCATTGCAGACCATGCTGTACCTGCTGACTGACATAGCTGAGATAATTCCTTAGGCTCTATAGAGAAGCTATCGTCGGGGCCGCCGCCAAGCCGATCTAATGTTACGTGTTTTTCTACGATAGCTGCCCCTAATGCGACAGCGGTGATGGCGGTAGTGTTGTCTATAGTGTGGTCAGACAATCCAGTCACTAAGCCAAACCGACTCTGCATATCAGTTAACGTATGCAAATTATAATCTGACGCCGGGGCCGGGTAACCGCTAACGCAATGCAAAATTGCTAATTGCTTACAGCCAGCAGACTTAGCCGCTTCTATGGCTTCGCTAATCTCTTGCTCATTTGCCATGCCTGTTGAAATAATCATCGGCTTGCCGGTTGATGCTACATACTTTATTAATGGGAGATCTATCGCTTCAAATGATGCTATTTTGTACGCTGGGGCATTTAGCTCTTCGAGTAAGTCTACAGCACTATTATCAAACGGCGAGCTAAAGAGAGTTATGCCTTGTTTCTTTGCATAATCAAATAGCTCTTTATGCCACTCCCATGGGGTGTATGCAGATTCGTATAGCTGGTAGAGGGTGTTACCGTCCCAAAGCCCACCAGATATTTTGAACTCAGGTTTATCACTTTTTAGGGTGATAGTATCGGCGCGATACGTTTGGATTTTTACCGCATCAGCCCCTGCCTGTTTGGCGGCATTTATCAGTGCAAGAGCGTTATTAATGTTACCGTTATGATTTGCTGAAATCTCAGCAATAATATAGGGCGGTTGGTCTACGCCAATTCGTCTATTGTCGATACAAATATTGTTGTTCATGTATAGCTTCCATTGGCTGTTTGAAGGAAGACGTTATTGCCAATCGCCTTATAATCCTGTTGCTTAAACAAATATAGAGAAGCTTTGTTTTTTGGCAATATAGTTGCGTAAAAATCGGAATTCGGCAGCAGAGACCTAGCAAGTTTTAAAGCAGCGCTTGCTACTCCTAGTCGTTTACTGTTACTTGCTGTAAGAATAGATATCTCGTAACCATCGCTCTCTGTTAGCCTATCAAGCCGCAGCATACCTTGGGGCTGTTCTCCATTGGTGACGATGTAAAGATGATAAGCGGTATTGCTTAGTTGCTGGGAAAACCATGCCTTGTGTTCTCGCTCGGTAGGAGTCGCGGGGTTTATTGCGTACTCTCGTGTGCCTGGTTCGTGCTGCCATTGAAAGAGTTGTACACAGTCTTCCTTGGTGACAAGGTTTAGGTGAACTAGCTGCCCATTAGTTAACGATGTTTGCATGATACTTGCCGCTGTTCTGCGCGCACCTTGCGCATCAACTAAGGCTGTCGCTTTATTCGCCATACTTTGGTAATTGTATTGAATGTGCTGTATCGCTTGAGTTAGTGTGTGTTCGTTGATTTGCTGTGGCGAACCTAAAGAAATAGCCGCTCCTTCTTCAGCGAGTATTCGACATATTTCTTTCTGATTATCAGCCAACTCAATATTAATGCTTGGCAAACCTAAAGCGCAGCGTTCCCAAGCACTAGCCCCACTGGCACCAATGGCAAGGTCGGCTTTGGTCATTATTTCTGCCATATTGGATATTGAGCGCAGAACCTGGCAATGTTTGAATCGTGAGCGCTGACTAGTTTCTAGCAGCGATTGATAATTGGGATTATTAGGGCCCGCAATTACAATTAGCTTGGTACAGCTATCAATCGGACTACTTTGTAATAATTCTATCAATCGCTTAGTTACGTTATTGCGGTCTGTGCCACCCAAACTTAACAATATTGAGTTAATTGACTGTTTTTTATCGCGCCTAGTTTGAACGGTGGTTTGGGCAGCTAAAAACTCATCTCTCAGCAATGCGTAATGTGTACCCAGTAATAGGGAAGCAGAAGATGGCACCAATGACCGGTAATCAGAGTTAGTTCTGCCATAGGTCTGATCTAGCAGAATGTCACATTGGTGGGCGCGATTAGCGAGATCATCAATTACTACCATTTGCTTTACATGGGATTGTAAAAGCAGTTCCCAGCGTTTGTCTATGCCATAGTGATCTACGATCAAGAAATCTACTGGGCCTATGTCACTTATTTTATCTAGAGTATTCTTGGCGTCTTGAGTATAAAGTCGACCTAACCAAGTAGAGGGGTCCTTTGGGTCAAGGTGTTCTGTTGGAGGTGCTAGCAATAACAGTTTGAAACCAGACTCAGTGATAACAGAATTAATGTTGCCGAGGTGTTCTGCGGTGGCAAAACTTATAGTGTGTCCATTTTTTCTTAACTGGTGGGCCAGCGACAAACAGCGGTAAACATGGCCGCTGCCAATGATTATTGACGAGTCTACTCTAAAGACAATATTCATTGTTGTTGTCGGTAATTGTATAGAAACTCAGCTAAGGCCCAGTCTTGCATGTCATCAATGTCTACACAGCTATTTTTGGGAACCACTAAACCCAGGGACTTTTCACTGTAAATTGGAGTATTACTTAAATAGGCCGAGGCTTTTCCCCAGTAGTATTGACCGGTATCGTAAAACCCTTCATTTAAATCTTGGCTACGACTATTCAAATGTTCTAGTTCCATCATTGAAACAAAGCCGTTTGTATCTAGACGCAAAGCACGTTGTATAGGTGCAGGGTAGGCTGCAACCGGGAATAAGTAGTCTGCATCCTTTTGTTTTAATACCTGTTTACCTGCTAACAATTGAGAGGGTGTCACAAAAGGCGCTGTCGCGTAGATACAACAAACTTCAGTAATGTCTGAATCGATAACTACTAAAGTAGAAATAGCATGATGAATAACCTCAAGCGTAGTTGCGTAGTCATTTGCAATGTGCGCTGGTCTAACAAAAGGCACTTCAGCGCCGAATTGTTTAGCAATATCGGCTATCTCAGAATCATCAGTGGATACAATAACACGATCAAAACACTGGCTTTGTAATGCGCTTTCTATACTGTAAGCGATAATGGGTCTACCATTAAAAAGCTTAATATTTTTCCTCGGAATACGTTTACTTCCGCCGCGTGCTGGAATTATTGCTACAGCGCTCATTGCAAAGCCTCTGCCAGTGTACTAACCACAAATTTCTGTTCTTCATCGGTTAAGGCAGGGAATAGCGGCAGACTCAAAGCTGCTTGATAATAATGCTCGGCGTTAGGGTAGTCACCCAACTTGTGTCCTAAAGCTTGGTAATGAGGTTGAGTATGCACGGGTATGTAATGAACATTCACACCAATGTCAGCCGCCTGCATTTTGTTGAATACGGTGAGTCGTTTTTCTGGCTGGCTGAGTTGAATGACGTATAAATGCCTAGCAGATATTCCATTAGTATGCTGTTTTGGTGAAATAACCGGAAGAGGGGTTAATAGCTCATCGTAACGGTTGGCCAATTCTGCCCGCTTGGCTACCCACTGGTCCACTCGCTTAAGTTGCGACAAACCTAATGCGCCTTGTAACTCAGTAATACGATAGTTAAAGCCTAAATCGAGTTGCTGATAGAACCAAGGACCATCTGGTTCTTTTGTCATAAGCGCTGGGTCTCTAGTGACACCATGACTTCTTAGTAAGGCCATCTTTGTAGATAATTCTAGTGAGTTGGTGAGCGCTGCGCCGCCTTCTCCTGTAGTGATGATTTTTACTGGATGAAAGCTGAAAACAGTAATGTCACTAAAACGGCAGTTGCCAATGGGGTGTTCTAAATAGGTACCACCAATGGCATGAGATGCATCTTCAATAATACGAAAGCCGTATTGCTTACTTAAGGCATATATGGCTTGCATGTCACAGGGTTGCCCACACATATGAATAACAATTACCACTTTAGGAAGTGAGTTAGTGGTAGTTGATTTTTCTAATTTGGTTTTTAAAGCCTGTGGGCATAAGTTGTAACTGCTAGAGTCTATGTCTACAAAATCAACTTCTGCTCCACAGTAGAGCGCACAATTGGCCGATGCCACAAAAGTGATAGGACTGGTCCAAACGATATCACCAGCACTAACATCGAGTGCTCGGCAAGCGAGGTGAAGGGCGCTGGTAGCCGAATTAGTGGCTAAGGTATATTTAGCTCCAGTATAGGTGCATAGAGCCTGTTCGAATTCAGGCACTTTGGGGCCTTGAGTAAGGTAGTCAGAACCCAATACTTCTACAACAGTGTCAATGTCCTGTTGAGATATTTGCTGTCTACCGTAAGGGATCATAATTCAGCCATTTCGTCAAAAGCTAAAATCTGCTCAGAATCCAAAAAGTCAGGGTTAGTTTCAGAGTGGTACTCAAAACCTTGTTTAACAAGTTGACCTACCTCGTCTATCAGATTCCGAGAGTAGTTGTGTTCATCATTATAAAACTTGATGCTTGGGCAGATAACAAAATGGTCGTCAAACTCCAATGTGAGATGGGAATCATCACCTGGACACATTATTTCGTGAAGCTTTTCGCCTGGACGAATGCCAATGATTTTAATAGGGAGATCGGGCGCATAGGTTTTTGCTAAGTCGACAATTCTCACTGACGGTATTTTAGGAATGAAAATTTCGCCGCCGTACATACGGCTGAAGTTTTTCAAAACAAAGTCGACACCTTGTTGCAAAGTAATCCAAAAACGAGTCATTTCTTCATGAGTAATCGGTAAGTGGTCATTACCATTAGCGATTAATTGCTTAAAGAACGGCACTACCGACCCCCGAGATCCCACAACATTGCCATATCGAACGACTGCAAAACGAGTTTGGCCTTGGCCAACCATATTATTTGCCGCCACGAAAAGCTTATCTGAGGCTAGTTTTGTCGCACCATATAAGTTGATGGGGGCTGCAGCTTTATCTGTAGATAATGCAATAACTTTAGATACGTTGTTTTCTATGGCTGCTTTGATCACATTTTCAGCGCCATGAATATTCGTTTTTATACACTCCATAGGATTGTATTCAGCGGCGGGAACTTGCTTTAGAGCCGCTGCATGAATGACATAATCTACGCCGTTCATGGCCTGAATAAGGCGTTCTCTATCACGAACATCGCCAATGAAGTAACGCATGCAAGGGTCATTGAATTGCTGTTGCATTTCATATTGCTTTAATTCATCACGAGAATAGATGATTAGGCGTTTAGGCTTATATCGTTCTAAGATAGTTTTTGTATACTTTTTACCGAAAGAACCTGTTCCACCAGTAATCAAGATAGATTTGTTGTCAAACATAAGCACCCTTAATTCTTGCTATATGATTAGCCTAAAGCATAAATTGAGCCAAAAGAAAATTATGAACCTTTTACTGAGCGGTTGACGAACTTCCGTTACATATCATTGTGCTTAACGTTATAAAAAGAGCTTTTAAAGCCTATCCGCTGCTCACTACCAACGATGCAATACAATTTCTATTATGCCTAGCGTCAAAATAATGGCAATCGGTTCTATGTGACTAAGGCTTATATATTGAAAATAGTGATTTATTTGTTAACTTGGTCCAAATTTTAGGGGAATTACAGGGTTGCTAAGTGTCGTGGTGGCACTAAATTTGCTTTTGTCCGCTATGGTTAGTAATTGAAACTCCTTATTGGAATGGATGATGATAGATCAAGTTGACTGGAATGGAAGCGAAGTCTTAGAAGAGGTTTTTGCGCATTGCGTAAAGCCCTTAAGTAAAGCTGATGCAAGTAAAACGTTAACAGCGTTTCTTCAGCAGCTTGACGAAAATAGTAATACTGAAGAGGGCAGTGAAACCAGTAATAGAGTGTTTCATATGTTACTTAATGAATTTGAAGGGCTCGCTAAAAACGATATAGATTGGCTAGTGTGTTTGTTTTCTACACACCTTAAATATGGAGATAGGGAAGCAGCAGTAGCTAAGTTAATCGAGTTGGTCTGTAATTCTTCTTTAAGTTTTGAAGCTAAGTGGTTTGTATACTGGCAACTGCAGAGTCATTTTTTTACCTTAAGGCATTTATACTCTGCAGAATATCGTTTTAAGTTATTGTCAAAAGCTTATAAGTCACTGTTTAATGATTTCTATCTTGGCCTAATTGATGACTTGAAAAAGTTAAAAGGCATTAATGCCACTTTTTTTGACTTTCCTAAAAGAGATTTAGCTACATCATTAAAAAACAAAGTTGTGATTATCTCAAACCAAATTCTATCTGCTCAGCACGCTCCAACGAGATTATGTATGGATATGGCGAAAACCTATATTGATATGGGTTTTGCAGTTAGTGTATTAAACTTAGCAAGTCTTCCTTCAAGAGTTAATACTCTTTTTATTGGATGTAAAAGTTATAACAATATCGGTCAGTTCGCTCTCCCTAAACAAAAAATTCTTTTAGATAGAGAAAATGTATCGTTGTCAGGAGCTAGCAATGATGCTTCATGTATTCATTATCTAGATACGGATATACCGTTTTTTCAACTCGAAAACTTCGACCAGCTAGCATATGTTTTGTTGGGTTTGGAGCAACAGAAACCAGCTTTGGTTATTTCGATATCTGATAATAACTTAATGGCAGACGCTATTGGTAAAAGCCATCAAGGGGATTACCCAGTGGTTACATTCCCAACTGTAGCTGAGCTGCCTATTCAGGTTGCTACAACACCAGTGCTCAGGCGGAAACCAAGTGATGAACTTAAGGCTTTAGCTGGGTTTAAAAACTACTTATTATCTCAAGATCATTACCCTCATAAACATGAGAGCTCTGGTATTAATAGAACTGAATTAGGACTTCCAGAAAATAAGTTCTTAATTTCTGTAGTTGGAAGCCGATTAAGTATAGAGGTTAATGATGCTTTGTTAGGTTGCTTGAGTTCTCTATTGAGTTCCTCAACGCATATTTCTGCTGTGTTTATTGGGAGTGCGGACCTAATAGGTAAAATTGTGTTGCCTGAATTCAGTGATAGAATCTATGTTTTGGGACATCAAGAAGATTTGTTCTCGACTATAGCAGCTACTGATTTGTTTTTGAACCCAGATCGAGTTGGCGGTGGCACTGGTGGTGTAATGGCATTGGGGGCTGGTTTACCAGTTGCAACGTTATCTAATAATTATAGCGATGTTGCGTGGAGTGTAGGACATGAGTTTTCATTTAGTAGTTATGAAGACATTAGTGAGTTTGTATTACGCTGTGCAGAGGAACCCGAATTCTATGAAGAGCAACAACAAACAGCCTTAAATAAATACGAAATGAAACTGGATGCTAGGTCTGTATACCAAAAACTATTGGATGACTGCGGTGTAGAAAAACCTTTCGATAAATAGTTCTATGTTGAGTTTAAAAAAGAGGGAGTAAGCTATGTATTTACTCGAAAATAACGTTGACCAGAGTAAGGTGTTGCGCACAACAACTCCTAATGAGAGCGTGCTCAATGTTACTAAGAGCTATTTACCTAACAAGAAAAAATATCAAGCATATATTGATAGAATTTTCGACTCTCACTCATTGACTAATCGAGGTCCGCTAAGTCAAGAATTAGAGCTGCGCTTAGCCGAATACCTTGGAGTGAAGCACCTTCTATTGGTGTCAAATGGTACAATGGCGCTCCATGTTGCTTACCGTTTACTAGGGCTAAGAGGAGAGGTCATCACTTCACCATTTTCATTTGCTGCCACAAGTTCTTCGCTAGTGTGGGAGAAGTTAAAGCCAATTTATACTGACATATGCAGTAAATCCTTTAATTTAAATCCAAGAAACATTGTGTCATCAATAACTGAGCGCACCTCAGCTATCGTTCCTGTACATGTTTTTGGAAATGCCTGTGCAGTTGACGATATATCTCAGATTGCGAAGGAGCATGGGCTCAAAGTAATCTATGATGCAGCTCACGCTTTTAATGTAAGAGGTACTTCTAAAAGCTTGTTTGAGTATGGTGACATCAGTACATTAAGCTTACATGCGACTAAAATGTTCCATACAGTTGAAGGTGGAGCATTAGTGTTCAATGATGCCGATTTATACGAGCAGGCGAAAGCTCTGATCAATTTTGGCATTGACAGTACTGGAACGATTGCGCCTTTAGGGATTAACGCAAAAATGAGTGAGTTTCATGCGGCAATGGGGCTTTGTGTTCTTGATGATATAGACATAATAACAGAACAGAGAAAAAAACTTGTCACGCAATATAGGATCAATTTTGGGGGCCGTTTACAGTTACAACTTAGAAATTCAGATTTCACAGATAACTATGCCTATCTGCCTGTAGTGTTTCCAAATGTTGTTATTCGCCAAGCGGTGGAGTCAGCTCTGGGGGCGGAGAGTATCAATCCACGACGTTATTTCTCTCCCTCGTTAAATGAAGTTTATGCGCCGTATCAAAGCATGCCAAATTCACAGTCACTCAGTGAGAGAGTTTTGTGTTTACCTCTTTATCCCGGTTTGTCAAAAATAGATGTACTAAGAGTCACTAATATAATTCATCGAACATTGGATCGTTTTTGAATGAAATTGGCAATCATGCAGCCTTATTTTTTGCCATATCTAGGCTATTTCCAATTGATCAATGCTGTAGATGAATTTGTTATTTATGATGATATCGAATACACCAAAAAAGGTTGGATTAACCGAAATCGTCTGCTTAGTTGCCAAGGTGAAATGTTAGTGACCCTTCCTTTAAGGAAAGGTTCTGATTATCTAAAGGTAAATCAACGTTACTTAGCTGATAGCTGGGTTAAAGATAGGGTTAAGTTGAATAACCGCATTAGAAATTGGTATATCAAAGCCCCATATTTTGAATCTATAGAGCCGATTATTAATCAAATACTTTTTGCTCCTTGTGTTAACTTATTTGACTTCATCTACAATTCATTAATCCATTTATTGCGCTATTTACAGATCCAGACGCCGTTAATTAGGAGCTCAACTTTAGACTTTGATTCTAGCCTGAAAGGGGAAGGTAAGGTTTTGGCTATTTGTGAACTGCAATCAGCTTCAGAATACTTGAACCCTCAGGGAGGTGTTGAGCTATATGATAAGGCTTCGTTCACGCGGTGTGGTGTGGATTTACAGTTTTTAAACTGCTTGCCTTACGAATATGAACAATTTTCGCCCCCATTTACTCCGTTCCTTTCTATTGTTGATGTACTTATGTTTAATGACTTAGCAACGGTAAAATTAATGCTTAACGAACAATACTCAATAAAATAGGCCACACCAATGTTTCGATGGAAAAAAATGGGTAAGATTTTTGATCCCTCTTTAGTAAAGGGCCGAGACTGGTTACATGAGTTTGCTCAAGGCCCTTCAGTCTTAGTAAATAAAGACTTCATCAGGGTGTACTTTTCTTGTCGTCCTCATCCTGATAGCTCTGGTCAATATACGAGCTTTTCGGCTTTTGTGGATCTTAGTCGAACACCACCATTTAAAGTCCTCAGAGTGAGCGAAAGCCCTATTTTGAAGTTAGGAAACTTAGGAGAGTTTGATGAGTTCGGTACTTACCCCACATCTGTTCTTGAGTACAAAGGAATAGTTTGGGCCTATTACGCTGGTTGGACGCGTTGTGATAGTGTTCCATTTAACACGGCCATAGGATTAGCGTTTAGTTATGATGGAGGAATACGTTTTGAGAAATCAGGGACAGGACCAATATTGCCTTATTCTCCTGATGAACCATTTGTATTGAGCGGTCCCAAAATACGACGTTTTAATCAACGTTGGTATCTTTTTTATATAGCTGGAAGCAGGTGGGTGCTTAATGATGCAGGAAGTCCTGAACCTGTGTATAAAATTAGAATGGCAGTTTCAGATGATGGCTTTCATTGGCATAAAATGAATAGAAACCTTATTAGCAATGTACTCGAGGAGGATGAGGCACAGGCTAGTCCTGATGTGTTTTATGCTAATGGTCGTTACCATATGTTTTTTTCTTACCGATATAGCCTTGACTTTAGAGGTAAAGAAAAAGGATATCGTATAGGTTATGCCAGCTCACTAGACCTTTTAAGCTGGGTTCGCGATGACTCAAAAGCTGGAATAGATGTATCTCCAGATGGTTGGGACTCCGAGATGGTTAGTTATCCTCATGTTTTCGAAGTGGATGGTAAAACGTATATGTTCTATCTGGGCAATCATGTGGGGAGGTTTGGCTTTGGAGCCGCTGAGCTGGTTGGTGAAATGAATTGATGAATAGCATGCAATGGCCTCTGAAATGGGAAAAGCGAGGGATGATTTTTGATCCTCGAGAACACAAACTTATTGATGGCTGTAACGAGTTCGCACAATCTCCTCAAGCAATTGTTTTTGAAGGCTTTGTCCGGATTTACTTCTCAACTAGAAAGTTAGAACCGATGTCAAAGATGTACAGCAGTCATGTGTGCTATGTTGATTTCGACAAAAGACTCAAAGATATTCTGGCAATAGCTGATGAGACAGTAATTCCTCTCGGCGAGTTGGGTTGTTTTGATGAGCATGGAATATTTCCTTTGAGCCCTCTTCGTCACGGTAATCGAATTTGGGCTTACACTTGTGGATGGAGCCGACGAAAATCTGTTTCAGTAGAAACGGCAATCGGATTTGCAGAGAGTGTTGATGGTGGTCGAACTTTCCGTAAGTTGGGAAATGGACCAATTATGTCTGCATCTCATCAGGAGTCCTGTTTAGTTGGGGATGCTTTCGTAAAGCACTATGAAGGCCAATTTCATATGTGGTATATGTTTGGGACTGGGTGGAAGAGGTTTGATGATAATTCACCCCCTGATCGTGTATACAAAATAGGACACGCGACATCTCTTGATGGAATCAATTGGAGCAGAAAACATGGCCACCAAGTCATTAGTGATAGCCTCCATGGTGATGAGAGCATGGCTTTACCCACCGTTTTTCATCACAACGATATGTATCACATGATTTTTTGTTTTAGGGAGTCTTTTGATTTTAGAGAAAACTCTTCTCGCTCCTATAAATTGGGATACGCGTATTCAAATGATTTAATTACTTGGGAACGAAATGATTCTCTGCTTGGCCTGTCTTGTTCAGATGAAGGATGGGATTCGGAAATGCTCTGTTACCCTCACGTTTTTAATGTGGGTAAAAAAATATACTTGTTGTACAACGGTAACAAATTTGGCAAGCATGGGTTTGGATTAGCGGTGTTGAAAAGTTGAAAAGTATTCGTGTCTCTACTGATTTGTCCTCGCGAAGAGAAGTGTTACAGCACTTAAAAGCGAGTGATCATCAACATTACCCAATGTTGAGTTCTAGAGTGAATTTAGAGTCTTATGCAAAAAAACTTTGTGAATACTCCATGCGATTTGAAGCTTGGGAAAATAAAACGCTTGTTGGGCTCGTAGCTGTTTATTTCAACGATGGAAGTATTGGGTTTGTTAGCAATGTTAGTGTGTTATCAGATTACTCGAACCGAGGTATCGCGAAGAGTTTACTCGAACAGTGTTTGCAAAAAGCTCGGGATTTGAGGGTTTCGAGAATTGAGTTGGAAGTTCAGACTGATAATGCTCTCGCTAAGTCCCTTTATTTAACTTTAGGTTTTACAGAATTCCAACAGAATAGTACTCAACAATTAATGCGATTAAACTTGAAGGGGAGTCAATGAGTCAATCTCGTGATTATAATCAAGAAATTAAAGATACAGACGACCATAAATATGCATATAGCTTTGATTTTGATGTTATGCACCCATTTATGCTGAGAGCTTTTACTCCTTTTTTTGTGTCCGGAAACTTATTAGAGTTAGGCTGTTTTAAAGGTGATTTTACCCAACGACTTATGGGAGAGTTTGAAGAGATAACTTGTGTTGAAGCTTCACTGGAAGCTGTGAATATCGCAAAGAGTCGTCTTGGGGGGGCTCCTGAAATTATTCATTCTAGATTTGAGGATGCTACGTTATCTAAGAAATACGACAACATTGTGATGACACATGTTTTAGAGCATTTAGATGACCCAGTTAAGACCTTAAAAAGAGTGAATGACGAGTGGCTCAGCAATAACGGACGTTTTCTTCTCGCATGCCCAAATGCTAATGCACCGTCGCGACAAATAGCTGTTAAAATGGGGTTGATTACTCATAACTCGGCTGTAACTTCAGCAGAAAAGGAACATGGACACCTTTGTACCTATTCTCTTGATACGCTTGAACGAGATGCAAAAGAAGCCGGTCTCAAAGTTGTTCACCGCTCAGGTGTTTTCTTCAAGGCGTTAGCAAACTTCCAATGGGATCAACTGCTTAATACCGATATTGTTTCAGATGATTACCTCGATGGCTGTTACCAGCTCGGTCAGATATATCCTGATTTATGTTCAAGTATATTTTTAGTGTGTGAGAAGGGAGAACAGTAGTATTACCATTAAAGTTACGCTTTGAATTGTCAAGTTTTACTGATTGAAACTTGCCTGCTCGAAGCTTACTAATTGTATAAATCACCAGCAACTTATTGTTGTGGCTAATCGTTTGCGGTTCTGCTGCTCCTATCGACCACTTTAAAACTGCATTGCGCGTCATATTTTTGTCGGTTTTAAAGTGAATACCTTGCGATTTTTTGACGCCCGTTTACAATCAATTTTATAGGGTAACTAACTATAAGTATGTCGCAAGGTAGCTTATTTTTGCAGGGGATAGGGATGCAAGCATCCAAAAGTGTTTTAGTTTTTGAGAACGACGCAGAGAGAGCTAAGCAACTTGAAACGGTACTGGGGTTTATTGGCCAACAGTTCAGCGTTTGTGATAACGAAAATTTTGCTACTGAAGTATCAAATACTAGCCGCGTAGTACTCATTAGTAAGCAAATTGCCGATGTTGGTAGTTTGATTGCTAAGTATCCGCTTTGTCCTTTTTTAAGTGTAGGAGAAGGGCATACCGTGGAGCCTTTACCTAATCTTATTGGCCACTTAGATTTACCGTTTAGTTATGAGCAGCTAACTCAGTTATTACACCACTGCGATGCCTACCTTACTCATCTTCCTGGCAAGATTGCTCCAGCAAAGAGTGAACGTTTAAGACAAAACTTGATAGGCAAGGGCATTGCTATTCAAGAGGTTCGTCATTTAATTGAGCAAGTAGCTGTTAAAGAAGCCAATGTACTCATTTTGGGGGAGTCAGGCACAGGTAAAGAGGTTGTTGCTAAAGCTATTCATGACCACTCCACAAGAAACGGCGGGCCTTTTGTTCCGATTAACTGTGGCGCTATTCCTCCTGACTTACTTGAAAGCGAATTGTTTGGCCATGAAAAGGGCGCTTTTACCGGCGCGTTTGCTATGCGTAAAGGGCGTTTTGAGTTAGCTGAAGGCGGCACGTTGTTCTTAGATGAAATTGGCGATATGCCAATGCCGATGCAAGTTAAGTTGCTTCGAGTATTGCAAGAGCGCCAATTTGAGCGTGTAGGGGGGAGCAAAGCAATTAACGCCAATGTGCGTGTTGTGGCAGCTACTCACCGACAGCTAGAGAGAATGATAGAGCAGGAGAAGTTTCGTGAAGATTTATACTATCGACTAAATGTATTCCCTATTGAAATGCCATCGTTGCGAGAGCGCCAAGATGACATTCCTTTATTGCTGCAAGAGTTAGTTAATCGCCATGAGGAAGAGCATTCGGCCGTGGTTCGCTTTACCCAGCGCGCTGTTGAATCACTAATGCAGCACCAATGGCCGGGCAATGTTCGCGAGCTATCTAACCTAGTAGAACGCTTACTTATCTTGCATCCCGACCAAATTGTTGATGTACATGATTTACCGCCTAAATATAGGCACATAGATGCAGAAGCATTTGAACCGAACTACAGTCCAGAATTAGCGGAACGTGATGCTTTACTGGCGATTTTTAATGATGAAGATGCGTCAGTATTTTCAGATCCAAGCCCAGAAGCCCTATTCCCAGAGGGTGAACCAGAAGAATCACTTGATGATGGTTGGGCTGGTGCTCAGCAACTTCCCGACGAAGGGGTTAACTTAAAAGAGCTACTGGCCGAGCTAGAAGTTGATTTGATTCGTCAAGCACTTGAACAACAAGATGGTGTTGTAGCTAGAGCTGCTGAGCAACTGGGTATGCGCAGAACGACGCTAGTAGAAAAAATGCGCAAGTATGGGTTGAACAAAGAGAGCTGAATCTAGAATCTCGAACTTAGTTTGTTTAAGGCCATGAAATACATGGCCTTTTTTATGGCATGAAAATTGATTGAGTAAGCACTGTTAACGGTTTTATGACGCGGAGCTTTATTCATGCCTTCAGTGCTTTTACAACAACAGCCTACCAGCTTATCGGAGCATAATCTTGCTCAGATATTTGATGTTATGCCTTCAGGTTTAGTACTACTCGACAATAAAGGTTATGTCGCGCGCGCCAACCCTATTGCTAAAAACTTACTGGGTAAGGATATTGAGCAGCAACGTTGGTTAGACGCAGTGCCTCGTTTATTCTCCCCTAAAGCTGATGATGGCCATGAACTTTCGTTAGTTGATGGTAGACGAGTAAAATTAAGTTTGTCGCCTTTACAAGATACCCAAGGCCAGCTGATTGTTCTTACCGACATGACGCATACTCGTCAACTGCAAGCAAATGTTGCCAAACTACAGCGTATGTCTGCGCTAGGAAACATGGTGGCGTCGTTGGCGCATCAAATTAGAACCCCTTTGTCTGCAGCGATGTTGTACGGCTCTAACCTGTCGAATAAAACTTTGTCAGAGAATGCTCGAGACAGTTTTCAAACCAAGATGATGGCAAGGCTTGAAGATTTAGAAACTCAAGTAAACGATATGTTGTTGTTCGCCAAAAGTGGCGAACAAATGGTGGTTAACTATGTGCCGGTTGGTCAACTGATTGAGCAACTTAAAGCCGCAACAGATGCTTGTGTTCGTCAACATAATGTAGAGCTGCGTTTGTCGGTTGTAAATCCAAATACCGAGCTGTTGGTAAATGCTAACGCTTTAGTATCAGCGCTGTCGAACTTAGTTGAAAATGCTGCTCAACTAAGTGGTAGTGATCAACTTATATCCGTTTCAGTCACTAGCTCTGAGAGCGAAGTTGTTATTGAGGTTGAAGATCAAGCTGGCGGAATAGACAAAGCGCAACAACATAAAGTATTCGAACCTTTTTATACCACTAAGCAGAATGGAACAGGTTTAGGGCTAGCGGTGGTCAAATCAGTGGTGAGTGCTCACCAAGGTTCCATCGAACTCACTGGCACTGAAATTGGTAGCCGCTTTGTCGTGACATTACCGTTGCCGGAAGTGCAGCACCAAGACCTTGCTGTAGGAGGGCATTAAGATGAGCCAATCAACGATTTTAATTGTAGAAGACGATGCAGGATTGAGAGAGGCTTTAGTCGACACCTTGTCTTTAGCTGGTTACTTATGCGAACAAGCTGATAGTGCTGAAGCAGCGTTATTAAGCCTTAATGATCTGCAAGTAGATTTAGTGGTTAGCGATGTGCAAATGAGCGGAATGGATGGCTTAAGTTTGCTTAAAAATATTAAGCAAAAATGGCCCCAAACCCCCGTATTGTTAATGACTGCCTACGCAAAAATAGACGATGCAGTGTCTGCGATGCGAGATGGTGCAATTGATTATCTGTCTAAACCATTTTCTCCTGAAGTTCTGCTCAATCAAGTAGGGCGCTATGCACCTTCGATCAAAGTAGAAAAGCGAGAGCCCATATATGGAGACCCTTCTACGGAGGCGCTGCTAAAACTGAGCCAAAAAGTTGCAGCTTCAGAAGCTTCCGTTCTAATAAGTGGGCCTAGTGGTGCCGGCAAAGAAGTATTATCTCGCTATATCCATGATTGCTCCCCGCGAAGCGAGCAAGCATTCATTGCGATTAACTGTGCGGCAATACCCGAGAACATGCTTGAGGCAACGTTATTTGGTTACGAAAAAGGTGCCTTTACCGGGGCTATTAAGGCGTGTCCAGGGAAGTTTGAACAAGCGCAGGGCGGTACCATATTACTTGATGAAATTAGTGAAATGGATTTAGGTTTACAGGCTAAACTTTTGCGAGTGCTACAAGAGAAAGAAGTAGAGCGCTTGGGTAGCCGGAAAATGATTCAATTGGATGTTCGAGTTATTGCAACTAGTAACCGAGACATGCGTGAAATTGTTCGCCAAGGCTTATTTAGAGAAGATCTGTATTATCGCTTAAACGTTTTTCCTTTAGCGTGGCAACCGCTCAATCAACGTAAGGGCGATATCCTTCCATTAGCTAATCACTTACTTAACCGCCACAGCCCCAAAACTCACGAACTTAGTTTAAGTGCACAGCATAAGTTGATGAACCATACGTGGCCGGGTAATGTGCGTGAATTAGATAATGTGATGCAACGAGCGCTAATTTTAGCGAATGCGTCTACAATCGATAGCGACTGTTTAGTGATAGAAAATCAATTAGAGCCGCTAAGTGTTGCTCCTATTTTGGAAGAGCAAAGTTTAACTCCCGAACCTCTTGGCAATGAACTTCGCCAACAAGAGCAGCAAATCATTTTAGATACACTCAAAGCTTGTCACGGAAAACGTAAAGATGTTGCCGAAAAACTGGGGATAAGTCCACGCACTTTGCGTTACAAATTAGCGCGTATAAAAGACTCCGGAGTGCAGCTTCCAGCTTGATACTTAGCAGCAGACAAGGGTGATATAAAGCAGTATGTCAGTACGATATACTGCTTTTTTGTTCAAAAATGCGATAAGCGTTCGCTGTATTTTGTTTTTTATTAATAATTTAATGAGGCGAAACGCTGCCTATTCACGTATAATGCGGCCGAATTTTTAGTTCTCATTTATGGCTAGATGAGAACTTGCATTATGCTTTTGGACATTATGGAGGACTCATGACTCAACACGTTCCAGTGGTAACCATCGACGGGCCAAGTGGCGCAGGTAAAGGTACGTTGTGCCAAAAACTTGCCCAGCATTACAATTGGCAACTTCTCGATAGTGGGGCGATCTATAGAGTCTTAGCCTTAGCAGCAATTCACCATGAAGTCGCACTAGACAATGAAGATGCGTTAAGCCTACTAGCTGCTCATTTAGATGTGCGCTTTGAAGCGCGAGATGGCAATACCGTTGTTATTTTAGAAGGCGAGGACGTATCGCTTGAGATACGCCAAGAAACAGCCGGTAACGCAGCGTCTAAAGTCGCCGCTTTTCCTCGTGTAAGGGAAGCATTGCTTCGTCGCCAGCGTGGATTTAGAGCTGAGCCAGGGTTAATTGCCGATGGCAGAGACATGGGAACGGTTGTTTTTGTTGACGCCCCAGCCAAGATTTTTTTGGATGCGAGTGCGGCGGAACGCGCCCAACGGCGCTATAATCAGTTGCAAGATAAAGGCTTTGATGTTAGTTTTGACCACCTTTTGAGCGAAATTGAAGAACGAGACCAACGAGATAGAAACCGTTCGGTTGCTCCTTTAGTTCCCGCTCAAGATGCGTTAGTAATTGATTCAACTTCTCTTTCTATTGATGAAGTAGTATCAATGTCGATAGCGTTTATCGACGAAAAATTAACCCAGTAATCACTGGGAATTAGCTCACCTATAACATGGATGAAATAGGTGTTTTTTATTAACCCCATTTAGCCGGATTGCTGAGTGGACGTTTCTATATGTGTAAATTAAAAAATGACTGAATCTTTTGCTCAACTCTTTGAAGAGTCTCTACAGAATTTGGAATTCCGTTCTGGTTCTATTGTTAAAGGTACTGTAGTAGGTATCGAAAACGGTATGGTACTAGTAGACGCTGGCCTTAAGTCAGAATCTGCAATCCCTGCCGAGCAGTTTAAAAATGCTGCTGGTGAATTAGAAATTGAAGTAGGCGCTGAAGTAGACGTAGCCCTTGACGCTGTTGAAGATGGTTTCGGTGAAACTGTTCTTTCTCGCGAGAAAGCTAAACGTCACGAAGCGTGGATCCAACTTGAGAGTGCTTACGAAGAGCAAGCAACGGTTGTTGGTATCATCAATGGTAAAGTTAAAGGTGGCTTTACGGTTGAAGTTAACACCATCCGTGCATTCTTGCCTGGTTCACTAGTTGACGTTCGCCCTGTTCGCGATACTGCTCACCTAGAAGGCAAAGAGCTTGAATTTAAAGTTATCAAGCTTGACCAGAAACGTAACAACGTAGTGGTATCTCGTCGTGCTGTTATCGAAACTGAAAACAGTGTTGAACGTGATCAACTTCTTGAGAACCTTCAAGAAGGTCAAGAAGTTAAAGGTATCGTTAAGAACCTTACTGACTACGGTGCATTCGTTGATCTTGGCGGTGTTGACGGTCTACTACACATCACTGACATGGCTTGGAAGCGCGTTAAGCACCCAAGCGAAATTGTTAATGTTGGCGATGAAATCAACGTTAAAGTACTTAAGTTTGACCGTGAGCGCACTCGTGTATCTCTAGGTCTTAAGCAACTGGGTGAAGATCCATGGGTAGCAATTGCTAACCGTTACCCAGAAGGTGCTCGTCTAGAAGGTCGCGTAACTAACCTTACTGACTACGGTTGTTTCGTTGAGATCGAAGACGGTGTTGAAGGTCTAGTTCACGTTTCTGAAATGGATTGGACTAACAAAAACATCCACCCATCTAAAGTGGTTAACGTGGGTGATCTTGTTGAAGTTATGGTATTGGATATTGACGAAGAACGTCGTCGTATCTCGCTTGGTTTGAAACAGTGTAAAGTTAATCCATGGGAGCTATTCGCTAGCACTCACGATAAGAACGACAAAGTTTCTGGTAAGATCAAGTCTATCACTGACTTCGGTATCTTCATCGGCCTTGACGGCGGTATTGACGGTCTTGTTCACTTATCTGACATCTCTTGGGATGCTCAAGGTGAAGAAGCGGTTCGCGACTTTAAGAAAGGCGACGAAATCGAAGCTGTTGTACTACAAGTTGACGCAGAACGTGAGCGTATTAGCCTAGGTGTTAAACAGCTTGCTGAAGACCCGTTCAACAACTACCTTGCTGACCTTAAGAAAGGTGCCTTAGTTAACGGTACTGTTTCTGAAGTTGATGCTAAAGGCGCAACAATTGAATTAGCAAATGGCGTTGAAGGTTACTTACGTGCTGGCGATGTTAGCCGTGACCGTGTTGAAGACGCTTCACTTGTTCTTTCTGTTGGCGATAAACTTGAAGCTAAGTTTGTTGGTGTTGACCGCAAGAACCGTGTAATCAGCCTTTCTATCCGTGCTAAAGACGAAGCGGACGAGAAAGAAGCAATGGCTACTCTGAACAAGAAAGAAGATGCTCAGATTGGTAACGCTATGGCAGATGCATTCAAATCAGCCCTTAAAGGCGAATAATCTCTAAATCTTTTTTTAGATTTATGTGATTGAATATTGGGGGGGACTTGTCCCCCCCAAGTTCTTTATCTACACTGGTATTAGTTCCCTTTATCAATGGCTTGGAGAATCCATGACTAAATCTGATTTGATTGAAATACTCGCTAGTAAACATATTCAATTTACCAGTAAAGAAATTGAGTCGGCAATTAAAGAAATTCTTGAGCAAATGACTGGTTCTTTACAGGAAGGCGACAGAATTGAAATTCGCGGTTTTGGTAGTTTTTCCTTACATTTTAGAGCGCCGCGTGTAGGCCGCAATCCCAAAACTGGCGAGAAGGTTGAGTTGTCTGGGAAGTACGTTCCCCACTTCAAACCTGGTAAAGAATTAAGAGAACGCGTGAATTCTGGCCTATAGTATTGTTTCTTTTACAATTAGGTGTTCTTGGCTGGTTTAATTAACGTGATTGCTGCATAATTTCCCTAGCTTTTGTTTGGCTTCGGAGGTTATGTGAAAGCAATATTTTCTACATTAATTTTGATCGTACTGTTTGTAACAGCGCTAGCGATAGGGGCTCAAAACGATGAAATCGTTGGAGTAAACTATCTTATTGCTGAATCAGACATGCGTTTATCTTGGTTAATGGCTGGCCTGTTCATTGCCGGCTTCATATCCTGTTTACTGTTTTTATTGGCTTTTTATACTCGCATTAGACTCGAAAGTGCCAGTTTAAAAAGACGTTTAGCTAAACAACAAAAACAACTTAATAAATTGCAAGATGAGATGGTCAAGGATAGTTAATGCTGGGCTTGTTGTTCTTGTTATTGCCTGTTGCCGCCGCTTACGGTTGGTATATGGGGCAGCGCAGTGTTAGACAAAATCAACAGCAGCAAGCTAACCATGTTTCAAAGCAATATGTTGAAGGTTTAAATCTTCTCCTTTCAAATCAATCTGACAAAGCTGTCGATCTATTTGTAGAACTGTTACAAGTAGATTCTGAAACCATCGATACTCACTTAGCCTTGGGCAACTTGTTTCGCCAACGTGGTGAAGTGGATCGCGCCATTCGTATTCATCAAAACCTTATTGCCCGCGAAGGCATCGATATCGACCAGCGTAATCTAGCCTTGCAACAACTGGCCAAAGATTACTTGGCTGCCGGTTTATTTGATAGAGCTGAAGCTTTACTGATAGAACTACAAGATGAGCCTGAGTATCGCCAATTAGCTCTAAAACAATTATTAAGTATTTACCAACAAACTCGAGAATGGCCGCAAGCGATTACTGTGGCGAAGAAAATCGACCCAAAAGAACTCACCGATGTCGCAACCCAAATTGCCCATTTTTATTGTGAACAAGCGCAAGAGTTAGAAACAGCAGGTAAGCTAAGTAAAAGTATTGGTTTGCTTAAAAAAGCACTAACTGTAGACAAGAACTGTGTGCGAGCTAGCCTTCACCTAGCGCAATTACAAAGCGCAGAAGGTGATTTTAAGGCGGCTCTTAAGAATCTTAACCGGATCCCAGAGCAAGATATCGATTTTGCTTCTGATGCGTTAACGCTCTACAAGTTATGCGCCGAAGGATTAGGTAAGCCTGAGTATTATCAACAGTTTCTCGAATACTGTTTATCGTTAAAAAGCATTGCTAGTGTGCTAGTAGAGCTCTCGGCTATTTATCGCGAGGCGCATGGCGCAGAGCAAGCTCAGGATTTATTGGTGGATGAACTCAAACGTAACCCCACCATGAAAGGATTTCATCACTTAATGGGCCTTCATTTAGAATCAGCTGAAGAAGGTCGAGCTAAGCAAAGTCTTCAAGTATTACGAGGACTGGTTACCCAACAATTAAAAATAAAACCCCATTATCAATGTCGTCGATGCGGATTTTCATCGCATTCTATTTACTGGCACTGCCCATCTTGTAAAAGCTGGGGAACAGTAAAACCGATAGTGGGGCTCGACGGAGAATAGAGAGATGCAAGACCCTAAGGTATTAGTCGCCCTTGATTATGCAGATTTAGATCAATGTATGGCGTTTGTAGAGCAATTAGAACCAGGCTCTTGTCGCCTTAAAGTAGGCAAAGAAATGTTTACCTTGTTTGGTCCTCATCTAGTGGAAAGCTTGCATAAGCGTGGGTTTGAGGTTTTTCTAGACCTAAAGTTTCATGATATTCCTAACACGGTTGCCAAAGCTGTGGCAGCTGCAGCAGAGTTGGGCGTGTGGATGGTGAACGTGCATGCCAGCGGTGGTCGACGAATGATGGAAGCAGCTAAGGCCGCTTTAGCGCCCTATGGTGATAAACGCCCTAAATTGATTGCTGTGACTGTGCTAACCAGTATGGATGAGTCTGATTTGTTAGATTTAGGCATTGAGTTAAGCCCTCAGCAGCAGGTAGAGCGTTTAGCGAGTTTAACTAAACAATGTGGTTTAGATGGAGTGGTGTGTTCTGCTCACGAAGCAAGGCCTTTAAAATCTTTGTTAGGCGAAGAGTTTGCCTTAATCACTCCTGGTATTCGCCCAACTGGAAGCGCTCAAGGTGACCAGCGACGAGTTATGACACCGGTTGAAGCGATTGCTGCAGGTTCCGATTATTTAGTGATTGGCCGGCCAATTACTCAAGCGGTTTCTCCAGCCACAGTATTAACCCAAATTAACCAAGAGTTAACTGCTTAACGGCTGGCGATTCCATAAAGGACACCATACTGCTAAGGCAATAGTTAACCCTAGTAAAGTGAAGATTAGGTGGGCATCGGTTGCCACATCGATGCCTATCATTTCGCTTACCCAAGGATCTCCGCCGGATATCTGCTCCATCACAAGTTTAATACCCAAACCAGTGAGAACAATTAAACCTAGTTTGATTTTGCCTTTCATTAGATCAATAAGTGCAGCATAAGCCAGTAAACCATGAATGATGCCCGACAAGCCTACATACTCATCATACTTAGCCAATAAAAGCGCAAGCCCGCCCACTAAGCCAAGCAAGATACTCAAGGCTAAAAAGTGCCGATTAGATAGTCGGTCATCATAAACAAAATAGATCAGGGTTAAGGTGGCGATGTTCATTAGCCAATGAATCAGATTATTGTGGCAAAAGTTGCCACTTAATACTCGCCAGTACTCTCCCTCGATGATTAGATGTTTGTTCCAACTGGCTAGCTCAGCATGGGCCAGTAATACCCAGCTTAGCGCCAGCATTAACCATATAAACCAAAATTGCTTGAGAAAATAACTAACCATGCTATTCGTAACTAAGAGGGTCTTTAACAGCATTAAGCTTGAAAGCCTCTAAGCGTTCTTGGCAAGCACCACATTTTCCACAGGCTAAGTCACGACCGTTATAGCAAGTCCAAGTTTTAGCGTAATCTAAGTTCATGGCTAAACCATCACTTAAAATATCTATTTTAGATTGCTCTAGGTAAGGGCTAATGACTTCAACGGCCTCGTAATTGGCAATAAGGCTAACCTCGTTCATCTTTCTTACAAACTCTGGTCGGCAGTCAGGGTAAATCGCGTGGTCTCCAGAATGCGCGCCATAGAATACTTTTTTTGCGCCTATCGATACTGCGTAACCAATAGCTAAAGATAACAAAATCATATTGCGGTTAGGTACCACGGTCGATTTCATAGATTCTTCTTGGTAATCGCCTTCTGGAATATCAATGTCAGACGTTAAAGACGAGCCCTCGAGCAGCTGATTGATACTACTAATATCTACAATTTTGTGTTCAACAGACTGTTCATCGCATACGTTTTTAGCATATTCGAGTTCTTTGATGTGACGTTGACCATAATTAAAGCTTAGAGCAAAGGGTTGCAGCCCAAGTTGCAGTGTTTTATGTAATACGGTGTAAGAATCCATACCACCAGAATATATAACTACGGCCTTTTCTTTCATTTTTTGCTCTTTAAAATATGTTTTAATACTGCTGTCGATTTTCGCTTATTATGATTTAGGATACAAATGCCACAGCCCACTTTACCGATTAATGAAATTTTTGAAACGATACAAGGTGAAGGTTTTCACACTGGGGTGCCTGCTGTATTTATTCGTTTGCAAGGCTGCGATGTTGGTTGTTCTTGGTGCGATACTAAACATACTTGGGAAGTGTTGGCTGCGGATAAAGTTCAGGTAGAGAAAATTATCGGGGTGAGTGGCGATACTGCGCGTTGGGCTAGCTATAGCGTGGAGCAGCTACTGGAAGCATTAACTCAGTACAGTGCTACACATATCGTTATCACCGGCGGTGAACCGTGCATTTATGATTTAGAGCCGCTTACTAGCGCATTAATTAGTCACGGGAAATCGGTACAAATTGAAACCAGTGGTACTTATTCCGTTAAAGCGAATGAGAAAACGTGGGTGACCGTTTCACCTAAAGTGGCAATGAAAGGCGAAAAAGAAATTTTGATTGAAGCTCTACAAAGAGCGAACGAAATAAAGCATCCTGTTGCTCGTGAACGCGATCTAGAGAATTTAAACGAGCTATTGGCTCGTTTGCCAGAAGGGCATCACGCATTAGTCTGTTTACAGCCTATTAGCCAACAACCTCGGGCCACAGAGTTGTGTATTGAAGTTTGTATTAAAAATAACTGGCGTTTGTCTTTGCAAACCCACAAATATATCGGAATAGAATAAAACTCCCGCTACTGAGTGGTGATGTTTATTTTACTTAATTAAGGATTGTTATGGCGATTTTGGTCACAGGTGGAGCCGGGTATATTGGTAGCCACACTGTTGTAGAATTATTAGCGCAAGGCGAAGATGTTGTTATTGTCGATAATCTTTGTAATTCACACCCTGTTTCTATTGATAGAGTTGAACAAATTTGTCAGAAAAGGCCGGCTTTTTATCAAGCAGATATTCGCGATAAAAACGCTTTGGATGAAGTGTTTTCAAAGCATAGTTTCACGTCGGTTATTCACTTTGCAGGTTTAAAAGCGGTGGGTGAATCTACGACTATCCCTTTACACTATTATCAGAATAACGTGGCGGGTACCTTAGTGCTTTGTGAAGTAATGGCTGAGCATGGTGTAAAGAATTTAGTGTTTAGTTCTTCGGCAACGGTATACGGCGACCCTCATACTGTACCGATTGTAGAAAGCTTTCCAACTGGTGCGACCAACCCTTATGGTCGTTCAAAACTTATTGTTGAAGAAATGCTCGGCGATTTATATAAGTCAGATAACGAATGGAATATCGCTCTGCTGCGTTATTTTAATCCGGTAGGGGCGCATAAATCAGGTTTAATTGGCGAAGATCCAAATGGTATTCCAAATAACTTGATACCTTATATTACTCAAGTTGCAGTAGGGCGTTTGGCTCAACTTAGCGTGTTCGGCGATGATTACAATACTGTTGATGGCACTGGTGTACGTGATTATATCCACGTTGTTGATTTAGCCAAAGGTCACTTAAAAGCCTTAGCTAAATTGGATGCAAAAGCGGGGCTAGTAACCTATAACCTAGGCACTGGCCAAGGTTACAGTGTGCTAGAAATGCTTAAAGCGTTTGAAAAGGTGTCTGGGAAAACGATTGCTTATCAAATATCTCCTCGTAGGCCGGGTGACATTGCCGCTTGTTATTCTGACCCAAGTTTGGCTAAACAAGAACTAAACTGGCAAGCTGAATTAAATTTAGATGATATGGCTGAAGATTCTTGGCGATGGCAACAAGGCAATCCCAATGGATTTGCATCTTAATAATACATAATGATAAAAAAAGGAGCCGTTAGGCTCCTTTTTTTATGCGCAATGCTAATTAAATAAGGAAGTCTTCTTTAGATTTTCCTTCATTTTTTATGGCACGCTGAATTGGCGAAGGTGTTCTTCCTTGACCTGTCCAGGTTTTATCTTCGCCATTTTCATCAACAAACTTGTATTTAGCTGGAAGAGGCTCACGTTTTTTACGCTCTTTAACAGGAGCATCTTCAATAATTGATAATAGTTCGCTTGGATCGATTCCATCTTGCTCAAGCAAAGCTTTATATTTTTCTAATTTTTCGCGTTTTTCTTGCTGTAGTTTATCTTCTTCAGCTTTTAGAGTGTAACGCTCATCTAGAATGACTTTTAATTTATTAAAGCTTTCTTCTAGCTGTTCTATCGATAATTCTTTTGTAGCGGCTTTAAGACTTCTTGCGTTTAGAAATACCTTGATGAAATCGCTCATGTTAATCCTGTTATATTTTATTAAGTTTTAATCAATCAACGTTTAAATTCTAATTACTTATTAAGCCTTGTCAATTAACTCACAGTAAATAACTGAATTGATATTTAATTTTCGACTAATACGAAATCAACTCAATGGGTTGAAAGCTCTGCTTTTGTGGGTATAATCCAGCTACTAACGCTAGATTGTAGAGGAGCGCTGGTCAAAAGTAGTGCAGAATGGGGTGATGCCAATGATTCTGTATGAAAGGGGCCCGCGCCGAAGTAACAAGTACCATCTAAACTTGTTACTGGTGCAGTGTTTAATAAATGCTGCATTGTCATAGTACACACTATGGAGAGCTACAGGGTGCATACGTTCAAAGTATGGCTATCACTCAGTTTGCTCTCTAAACAACAATAACAGAGAAAACATGCAAACTATTTCATATACAGATTCCATATTGTCTATCTTACCCCCAGTTATAGCCCTTTTAGTGGCACTAGCTACTCGCCGGGTGGTTGTGGCGTTAAGCTGCGGTATTTTAGCCGGTGCATTGTTGTTAAGTAATTTTTCCTTTGGGGCTAGCGCGGTTTATCTTACCGAATTGGCTAGCGGCTTGGTGTGGGACGACGGGCTAAACCTATGGAATCTTCAAATCATTCTTTTCTTACTGCTATTAGGCGGTATGACAAGTTTAATGACAGCAACCGGAGCAACATCTGCTTTTGCTCATTGGGCGCAAAAGCGCATTCAAACTAAGCGCCATGCAACCGTTACTACGGCACTGTTAAGCTTTGTGGTGTTTGTAGATGATTATTTCCATAGTCTTGCTGTGGGCAGCGTAGCGCGCCCTCTGACAGATCAAGCTGGCGTGTCTCGCGCAAAACTAGCTTACCTGCTCGATTCAACCGCCGCACCCATGTGTGTACTTATGCCTTTATCTAGCTGGGGCGCTTATATTATTGCCTTAATAGGCGGTATTTTGGTGACACACGGAATAACCGACATCAGCCCATTAGCAGCCTTCGCCGCGATGATTCCGCTTAACTTCTACGCCATTTTTGCTTTGTTAATGGCACTAACGGTCGCTTATTTTAATCTAAACATTGGCCCAATGACGCAACACGAAAAAGCAGCGTCAGATGGCGAATTGTTTGATAAAACCAAGGGTATTCCAGCGGGCAGTGTTAATCATGACTTTCAGGCGGAAAATGGCTCACCTTTAGGTTTGGTACTGCCAATTGTGCTACTCACTGTGGTTACTTTCGCAAGCTTTGTTGTTACTGGTGCGAATGCTATTGAAGATGGCCAAGCTTTTGGTTTGTTGGCAGCATTGGAAAATACCGATGTCACCTTGTCTTTGGTAACGGGTGGCATAGTAGGTTTGTTGGTTACTATTGGTTTCGCATTAAAGCAACAACTTAGCCTTACACAGTTATCAAATGCTATTTGGTTAGGCTTAAAAGCAATGAGCCCGGCAATTATTATTCTGCTATTTGCTTGGTCTATTAGTGGTGTTATTGGTGATATGGAAACGGGTAAATACTTGGCCGCTAAATTAGACGGTGCAATTAACCCAGCAATGTTACCGGTGCTTATTTTTGTATTAGCTGGCGTAATGGCCTTTGCCACAGGTACCAGTTGGGGCACGTTTGGTATCATGCTACCTATTGCAGCAGATATGGCAGTAGCCAGCGAAGTGAGCCTAATTTTACCTATGTTGTCGGCAGTGTTAGCGGGAGCGGTATTTGGTGACCATTGTTCGCCTATTTCCGACACGACTATTTTGTCTTCTACTGGTGCGGCTTGTCATCACATTGATCACGTAGCCACTCAGCTACCTTATGCCTTATTGGTAGCCTTTATTAGCATCGCTAGTTATTTGGTGATGGGGATGAGTGGAAGTGTGATCGCAGCGTTAGCTATTGGCTTACTATTATTTGCGATTATTAGCGCAGCTTTGTACCATCGCCAACAAACATCTGTAATCGCTGTAAATAGCTAACAAGTCGGGACAATCGCAGTAAATGGCTTCATTACACTTTAAATATGCCGCTATGAATTCGGGTAAATCTACCCAACTGATTCAAGCTCACTTTAATTACCAAGAGCGCGGCATGAACCCTTTAGCGCTTATACCTGCTATGGATACTCGTGACGGAATAGGAACTATAAAAGCGCGGGTAGGGTTATCGCTAGAAGCTGAAACCTTTTGTAAACAGCAAAACTTGTTTGAGCTATTGCAGCAAAAGCAGCAACAGACTAAACAAGACGTAGTGATCGTAGATGAAGGTCAGTTTTTAAGCCGCGAGCAAGTGTATCAATTGGCAAAAATTGTTGATGAGTTAAATATTCCAGTGATGGTTTATGGCCTTAAAACTGATTTTATGGGCGAGTTGTTTGAAGGTGCTTATCACTTACTGTGTTTAGCTGACAAGCTAGAAGAGCTTAAAACTATTTGCTGGTGTGGCAATAAAGGGCACTTTAATGCGCGTATTGATCAACACGGAAAAGTGGTTAGCGAAGGGCAACAAATTGAAATAGGTGGCAATGACCGTTACGTTTCGTTGTGCCGTAAACACTTTATTCAAGGCAATGCTGGCGAAGCTTAGTGTTTGTTTGATAGATCATTAAGAGCGTCGTTACAGCGGCGCTCTGCCGATTTTAGTTCCATTAATACCACTTGAATATCTTCTAACTGCTGCAACAAACTCTGTTTTTTTAATTTTATATTATCGATTAAGCCAAAAACCTCATCTGTGTTAGTGAGTTTGGCGTCGTACAAATCAAATAACTCTTTTATTTCGGTTAAGGAAAAACCTAAACGTTTGCCACGCAAGGTGAGCTTAAGGCGCAATTTGTCGTGTTTGCTGTAAAGGCGTTTAGTTCCCACCCTTAATGGTTGAATCAAACCTTGGTCTTCATAAAAGCGAATGCTGCGGGTACTGATGGAAAATTCTTTAGCTAAGTCGCTAATCGTAAATGGTGTTTTGGTATTAGCCATGGCGTCCCTCAGTAAAATGCTTGCTCACTGAAGAGTGGGTGATAGTGTCGGCTTGGTCAAGTTAGAGAAATAGCAACCGGCGCTAGGCCGGTTGCTATCATCATTAAAAGCTATGGTTATATTGAATTGCAGCGATGTAGGCATCGCCTTTCGATACAAACTCAACGCCTTCTTCGTTAAAGCCGCCTTCTTTACCTTGAATGTAAGTAAAGCCGGTATCAATACTGCCTTTATCGCTTAGGTGATAAGTAAAGCCAACGCCGTAGTTGTAACGGTCGTTATCTGGAATACTAATGGTTTTGTGGGTGCGCGATGGGCTTTGGTCAAAGGCCATACCAGCACGTAGTTCCCAAGCTTGATTTAGATACCAAGTCCCACCAAAGGATACACGGTAAGAATCACTAAACTGCTCTTGTTTATTTAAGACACTGCCAATGCCTTCAGAGGTAGCGTCAATCTCTTGGAAGGTGCTCCAACCAGTCCATACATAGCTATAATGAACCGCGACTGAATCGTTTAGACGGTTGTAGCCAGAGACTTCAAAAATATCAGGTAAATTTAGGGTTAACTCACCTGGAATAGTGTCACCACTAGTACCGTATGGGTTATCACTTAATCCAGAAGGAATGTCTGAGTGGTAGTCGCCTTTAAATTTCAAATCAACTTTAGAGCGATAACTCATGCCAAAGCGGTGATCTTCATTTACTTCCCACATACCGCCGATGTTCCAACCAAAGCCCCAACCATCGCCTTCTAGCGACGCAGCTGTACCGTCTGCTGGAAATGGGCCTCCAGTGCCAAAGTTACGGACTAATTTGGCTGTTCCGTAAACAGCATTTACGCCAGCACCAACACTAAATTGCTGATTGATTCGATATGAAACATTCGGGTTTAGATTTAGCGTAATAAGCTCAGTCTGACCGGCTAAAGCGCCTGCTGCGTAATCCGCAGGGTAATCTGTAGACAAACCAAAGTTTGTAAACATGCCTACACCCCAAGCCCACTTGTCACTTAGTGGTTGAATAAAATAACCCGCTGGCACAGCTGCACCAGGAACTACATCATCGTTGGTTAGGGCTTTATCTATTTCGTCTACGCCTGTATTACCTTTTACGTAAACGTCAGGAGAAATATAGGTTAATGCGCCTGACACCGCGATGGTATCAAACATAGACATGGCGGCAGGGTTACGTGCCATCACCGAAGCATTGTCAGCAATAGCGGCTTCACCAGCAAATGAACGGCCAAGTCCCGTAGCAGAGTGTTCTACCAATTGAAAACCTGCAGCGTTTACATGGCCGCCAGTGAGTGTAGCTGACGCGGCAAGTAGCGCGAGTGGCAATTTCCTTATTTTCATCGTTCCCTCTCTAATACGGGTGGAGTTTATTATCATTCGAAGTCTTGATTAGACCTCTGACCAGATTAAAAGCAAATCACTCAAATGTTAAGGTGCTGTTAATGGTTTATTTCAAAAGTTGGAGCTGCTGCACAAAAGTTAAACAAGTGTTTAATCTTTAGTCGTAGAGCAATATAAGGGAGGATAGAGATTAATCAAGTAATGAATTGAAAGACTTAGCTGTTCGCTGTAAAAATAATCAACGCCACCTGAGGGCTCAGGTGGCGTTGTAGATGTTAACACTTAAATTGCTTGGTTGAGATCTGCGGTTAAAAACGCCAAGGTTTTCTCAATCGGTTCATTACGCTCACCCACCACAACTAAACTGGCATGAGATAAGCTGCCAACCATGCCGTGCATTTTCTTGTCGGCAAAGCTTTGTACTGCTTGTAGTTCAGTGGTTTTAGGCACTACAAATACGTTAACATTTGAACCCATTTTACCTTTCATAATCATATGAAACGCTGGGCTGCCAGCGTAGGCACAATGATTTACATACACCACATCACCTGGCAACTCATCAAAACTTGCCCCGTAACGCGCCAACTTGGCGTTAATGGTTTGTAAGCTTGGTTGCTCATCAACACCGCTGGTATAAGGCATTTCATGGTAAACATGCTGCAAAGCAACTTGCCCCATATCATCATAGCCAGCAGGCACTTGCCAATTTACCAAGCTAAAACTTAGTCCGATAACAAAAGCGATTGAGGCGGCCATAGCAATATGCACGCGTGTTTTACGACGGTATTGCACTTGCGAATCATCAAAGCTTTGGCTCAATATTAAACGCTCGGCTAGGGCATCAGGCACCTCAACATTTAGCGCTTGTTCTAATTTACACTCAAACTGTTGCATGTCGTCGAACAGTTTTTTGTTTTTCGGCGTCCTAGTTGCTTCCTCTATGAGCGCATCACTACGCTCACGAGGATTGGTATACAACTGGCGGCGAAACTCTAGCTCATCCATTACTTTGTCCTCGATTCTGGTCATCTTCTAGGGCTTCTTTTAGCTGGTTACGTGCTCTAAATAGCCGAGTCATCACTGTATTTTTATTAAGTTCTAACATGTCGGCTATTTCGTCCCCACTAAATCCACCAATTACTTGTAGGAGCAAAGGTTCTTTGTACTCAGGAGCGAGCTTATCTATTTGGCGGCGCAACCATTCATTCTCGATTTGCTGCTCGGTTGATGTGGCATTCACATCAGCAACAGAATGGTCTTCAATATCTACCAAGTTAAACTGCTTACGCTCGAAGCGGCGTGCATTCTCGCGCCTTAGAATGGTTATTAACCATGCTTTAGCGGCCTTTTCATCTTTAAGGCTGTCGAGTGAACGCCAAGCTCTAAGGAACGTCTCCTGAACTATGTCTTCGGCAATATGTTTATCCTTTACTAGCCAATAGGCGTAACGATAAACATCCCGGTTGTAAGCCTGAACTAAGGCTTCGTAACGTTTTTGTTTTGCTTCCATATCCGACATGACCGAGTCGGTTTGGTTTTTCTTTCGAAAAAAATCAACAACCATGTAAATTCCTAGATAAAAGGCATTAGGCTAATCTGTTATGATACGCATCAAAGAGACCTGCTTTGGTCTATGTTACACACTATACACCTGATTTCGCCTTGGTTTAGATTGAAGAGTTATAACTAAGGCCTGTTGTAAATTAAAGGAAAATAGATGAAAACCAAGTTAGAAGAATCTGAAACTTGTTGTTGTGTTGATGTTGGCGCTGTGATCGATGGCGAAGAACTTACCGCAGTAGTCGAAGAGTTATTTACCGAGCAACAGCATGCTGAAACGCGCCTAAGCAATTTAGTTGAGAAAGCCCGCAAAGCTGAATCTGATCCTTGTGAGATTAGCAGTGAGATTAGTGCTGTTGAAGGCGGCTTTAAGCTGGCCGCTTCTTTCACTTTTGCTTGCCAAGCAGAAAGCCTAATCTTTCAACTAGGCTTAAACCGTTAAGCTTATGGATTGAGCGAGGATAGCGCTGGTTGTTCTTGCTCTTTTATTTTTGCCAACGTGCTTTTTAGTGCAGCGCAACGCTGATAAAAATCTACTAAATTAAGCCTCTGCTCTTGTTCTCCACCCCAATTAGACTTACTAAGAATCCGTAGTAGTGCAGCAAACTCTTTTGAAGGAGCTTGTTGAGCTAACCATTTTTGCAGCGCTTGTTCAGCTTGTTGGCTTTGTTGCTGTTTACAGGCATCAGCAAATTGTTGCCAGTTATCATCAACCACGGGGGGAAAATCAGTGTTTACCGGTGAATCAACAGCAGTTTTTTGCTTTTGCATACGGGTGAAAATAAAGATTAATAGCGCAAGAGTGATTAACCACGCTATTGCAAAAAACCATGTCCATAGGGAAGTCGCAGGCTCTGTTACGGTAATGGCTTGCGCAGCTAGGTTTGTTTGAATCGGCGCTAATTGTTGGTTAACAGGCGCAGGCACTACAGTGATAGTGCGCTCTGCAACTTTCGCTAAAGCTTGTTCATCTTTGCCTAAATCCCACCATGCCAATGACCAGCCGGGTAGGGTGATTTCACCAGGGTTTACCGGAATAAGCGCTACATTCAAGCTGCGTTGAGCGAAAACAATACCGTCTTTTACAATGGTACGGTCTTGATAGGCTTCAGGGTAAACGCGAAAGTCATCACCGTAGTCGAGTGTGATGTCGGGCAATTGGTCTTCGGTAATGCCTGCCACAGTTAAGTTGATAATACGGGTAAAGGCTTGGCCTTGTTCGTAGTCACTTTGCAGGGGTTGTACTTCTTCGTATAGCAGCAAATCAGTAGAGGGTAGCCAAGTGCCTGGGAAATCTGCTGGTGGGGCTTTTACTTCTAATGACAAAGTTTGCGCGGCAATGTCTACCGGGCGGGCTCGGCGATTAATGTCGTTAGCCAGTCCACTCAAACGTGGGCCTCTTACTTCAAACTGACCGGCTTTTTCTGGCGTAATCAACCATTGTCGAATTAGCGTGCGATAGCGTTTACCGTCTATTACCTCTAAATCTTGTTTATCGTCACCCAGCTTTTCTATTTTTGCACCTAACATGCTTGGCGCAATAATGTTGGCTTGATCGAGGCTATTAGCGACCCAAATTTTGGCGGTAAAGCGCACTGGCTGACCAATGTAAACTTCAGCGTTGTCTAAGCTTACTTCCATTCGAACCTGATCTTTACTCGGTTCAATGGCTTCTATTACTTTGGCTTGAAGCTGAATAGGAATAGTTTGCTGGCCACCAATGTTAAAGGAAGGGATAAGATAGGTCCCTTCGTCTCTCACCAATAAGGTGGTTGTCCAACGAGTTTGAGTAGACGATACGCCGTTAATGCTGGAGTGCTGGCGACTAGTTGATGTACCGCCCACTACAAATTTTTGTCTTAACAGCACCGAGGAATCAAATTCGCTGGCTGGCAAGGTATCGTTAGCCACAATTTCCAAGGTAAAGGCTTGGTTAACCGCGACTGGATTTTGGCTTACCGTAGCGGTAACTTCGGTGGTGGCGTAGCTATTTAGGCTAAGTAAAAGAATAAACAATAGGCTGAGCGCTTTCACTTACCAATTCTCCTGATTGCTGGCTTGACGGCGACGTTTTTGATACTCGAGATACATTTTATTTCGCAACAGTAAGCTCGGGTCGTTGGGCAAGTTTTCTAGCCACTGCTGTAATTCGTCTTGATTGAGATCTTCTGGCGATCCTGCTTGAGCCGCTTGTTGCTGTTCGGCATCTTCTTGGGACTCACTAGGTTCTTCGGCTTGAGCTTGCTGTTGTTCATCTTCGCCTGCTTGCTGCTCCGACTCTTGCTCACTCGCCTGTTGTTCTTCTGACTCTGGCGGAGATTGCTCACCTTCACCTTGCTCGGATTGCTGTTCCTGCTGGTCGTTAGATTCTTGTTGCTCAGAATCATCTGATGATTGTTGAGATTGTTGCTGCTGGTTTTGCTGTTGCTCCAACAGTTGTTCTATTACTGATTTATTGTGCGCTGCAGCTTCTAGCTCGGGGTTACGTTGTAGAGCTTGCTCGTAGGCAGAAATAGCTTCGTGGTACTTTTCTAACTGGCTTAAGGCATTTCCTTGATTGTACCAACCTTCAGCACTGTCATCTTGGGCAAAAAGTTGCTGAGCCTGTTGGTATTCGCCAGCTTTATAGTGTGCCGATGCTTGCCAGTTGGGATCGGTAAATAATTCAGCGGCGTCTTTAAATTGTTCTTGTTCAAAAGCCTGTTGAGCCTGCTGTGCTTGGTTTTTCCAAATGTCAGCGGCACTCGCGGGCTTTATAGAAATGAAGCTGGTTACCGTTAAGCAAACAATCAATAAATCGGCACGGCGAACGCTGTTTAGCAAAAGCAATAATATGAGGGGTAGTAAGAAGTAACCGACGTCTTTGCGTATTTGCCCTTGTTGGGCACTTGTTTGCTCATTATCCGCTTTACGGCTGCGTAAAGAGGCCAGTTTTTCAATGTCGCTGTTATCGGCTGAAATGAGCTGACAAATACCGCCAGTTGATTGGCAGAGCGGCAAAAAGAACTCGGCTTGTAGCTTTGGAATAACTATGCTGCCGTACTGATCTTTAAGCATACTGCCGTCTTCAAGCGGAATTGGCGCGCCTTCTTCGGTGCCAAGGGCTAGCATCGAAAACCGTAAATTATTGTCTTGCAAGCTGGCGAGGCTTAAGTCCATTTGTTGTTGGTTGATGCCATCACCGATAACTATTACATCGCCTTTGGCATAACCCGCTTGTTTAATTAGCTGAGCGGCTTGTTCTATGGCTAGATTAAGCGCCGATCCATGAGCTGGCATTAACTCTGGTTTTAAATGCGGTACTAAGTTAGCCAGTGTATTGGTATCACTGCTTAAGGGGCTGAGTACAAATGCATCTCCGGCAAAGGCAATTAATGCTGTTTCACCATCGCGCCATTGTTTAAGTAAATCCAGCGCCTTGTATTTAGCCAGCTCTACGCGGTCGGGTTTTACATCGCGAGCACGCATAGAGTAAGACATGTCCATGATTAAAACGCGGGCGCTTCCTTCGCGGTACAGGGGCACATTATCACTGACAATGCTGGGCCCACTTAAAGCCAATAGAATTAATGCAAACAAGGCTGCAAGCGGCCATTGTGAGTGCTTGTGTTGTTTGGGCGTACTCACTAAATACTTGGCAATGTTCGGGCTGAGCAATTGGCTCCAAGCAGATTGTTCTCGGCGATGCTTTTTAAACAATAGCAGCAGTAATAGCGGGCTCAGCAATAACCACTCGGGACGCAATAAACTGATATCTTGCACTATTGAACCTCCTTTGTAGCGCTGAATCGCTGGCTAATGAGCGGAGCTGCCAGGCTAATTAACAACACTAAAGCCGCTAGAGCCAGTGGCCAATAATACAGTTCATATTGCGGGCGATAGTATTGCTCTGCTTCAGAGATAGGGTTGAGTGCGTTAATTTCTTCATAAATCTGGGCTAGCTCATCGGTGCTGCGCGCCCGATAATACTGGCCGCCAGTCATATCCGCGATTTTTTGCAGCGACTCCTCGTCTAAATCATGTGAAGGATTGACTTTGCGAGTACCAAACAAAGTTTGTTGCAACAGCTCATCAGCGCCAACCCCAATGGTGTAAATCACGACTTGGTTTTTTGCTGCCATCTCGGCCGCTTGCATTGGGTCTACTGTGCCAGAGGTGTTTTGCCCGTCGGTAAGCAAAATGAGTATGCGCTGCTCGGCAGGGTGGTTCATTAATTGTTTGATGCCAAGGCCAATGCCTTCGCCAATCGCTGTTCTGTCACCCACCAAACCATGCACTAATTCATCCACCTGAATTAACAAGGAGTCCATGTCAAAACTTAAAGGTGAAGAGAGGTAGGCGTGGTCGGCAAACAATATCATGCCTACGCGATCACCTCGGCGTTGCTCAATAAACCCTTTGAGTAATACTTTTAAGGCGGTTAAACGATCTACGGCTTCGTCATTAAGTTGCATGTCTTTAATTTGCATACTGCCCGACATATCAACGGATAACAGTAAGTCACGCCCTTGCTCGTTAATGCCTTGCACTTGGTCGTCGAGCCAAACAGGGCGAGCAAACGCCACTAAACAAAGTAGCCAAACTAGCCATTTCAAGCCTTGTTTTAAGGGGCTGTTGGTTTTTTCCAAAACGGCTTGTTGTTGGGTAAAGGGTAAGCTGGTATTAAGCAGTTGCTCGCTTTGTTGTTCTTGCTGGGATCCACTAAAACGCTCTACTAACCAAAGCAGCGGCAGGGCAACAAATACATAAGGCCAAATAAACTCAAACATGCCGGCCTCCTGTTTTTGATGTTGTTGAGTTTGGAGTGTGAAGGCCAAATAGTGAAGCCGCGGTGAGTGGTGGGCGTAACTGTTTGATCCACTTTTTGCACAGTTTGGCTATATCTTCATCTAATGCGGGCGCATCGGCGGCATAGAGTTGTTGCTGCCATTGGCTTTGTAATTCAACGAACGCATTTTGTTTCCCGCTGTAAGTGCTGTCTAAAAAGCTGAGCCAAGCCTTGCCACTCAAAGAGGCGACTTGTTGGCGCGGGTAATAACTTAAGGCTAAGCGCTTCATTAGCTGATTGGTGTCGGCTAAGTTCATTGGCTGTTGTTTTAGTGCTTTTAGGGCTTCTTGGCGCGGCTTACACAGCTGTTGGTAACGCCAAGCAGCAAATAGGCTTAGTGCTAGTAACAATACTAATGCTACCGCGAGCACCCACCAACCTACAGCGGGTAAGGCTGTTTCAAAGTTACTGGGTAAAATAATGTCTTTTAACTGGGCTAAGGGGTTTGATTGCTCAGGCATAGTCCTGCCACTCGAAAGCTGTGGAAAAATGTTGATGAGGAATGCGAGCTTGTTGGAGCATGACATCTATGGATTGCTGACGCTGTTTCGCTAAGCGCATAAATTGCTGGCGAAACGTTTTGTTGTCGGGTTGCAAATAGCCTTCTTGCTTGCCATTACTTACTTGCAGCTGCTGAGCACTAGAGGCGCGAGGTAGCTGTTGCTCTAAGGGGTCGCTTATTTGCCAAGCAAATACTTGATTGTGGCTAGATAAGCGCTGTAAGTGCAATGCAGAGGCTTTATCAAAATGATAGAAATCACTGATTAAATGTACCTGATAACCGGTTTTTACTAGTTGGCACAAGGTTTCTAAGCTAGCGTTTGGCGAGCTTTGAATGATTTGGCTACTGTTTAAAGCTGAAAACTGTTGGTTATGTTGCTCAACAATGGTTTGTAACTGGGCTAACCAATGGGTTCTGCTCGCTGCTGGTTTTTCGTTATGGCTATGCTCACCTAGATGAAGCATTAACGCGACCCGTTCGCCAAGCTGCTGGGCATTCCAACCTAAACAAGCGGCCAGCTCACTGGCAAACACCGATTTTAGCTTCTCGCCACTGCCAAAATACATGGAGTGAGATAAGTCGAGAAAGATAAATACCGGGTGCTCTCGGTCTTCTCTAAACAGCTTGGTATGAGTTTTACCTGTGCGCGCAGTGACTCGCCAATCAATACAGCGAATGTCGTCACCGGGTTGGTAATGGCGCACTTCATCAAACTCCATGCCGCGACCACGTACTTTACTTAAACGATTGCCATGGCGACTGCTAGATACATTGCGCCAAGGCGGCATTTGCAAATGAATGGCGCGCGCTTCAATAAGCTGCTCTATATCTACACTAACTGGCGACTGCCGCGTAATGGTATCCATTAGGCAAATGCAACCAACTCAATTAAGCGCTGAATAACCGCGTCGGCTTGAATACCTTTTGCTTGGGCTTGGTAGCTAAGTAGCAAGCGGTGGCGCAATACCGGGTAGGCGAGTTGCTGAATATCTTCTGGGCTAACAAAGTCTCTGCCTTCTAACCAAGCTTTTGCGCGAGCGGCACGGGCCAAAGAAATACTGGCTCGTGGGCTGGCACCAAACTCTAACCATTGGCTAAACTCATCGGTATAGCGCTCAGGCTCACGAGTGGCAACGACTAGATCAACAATGTATTGATTAAGCTGCGGCGCAATATGTACTTCCATAATGGCGCGGCGCAAGGCAAATAATTTTTGTTGGGTGAGCGGCTCTGGCTGGCGTAAGTGCACTTGCTTGGCTTCACGCTCAGTGAGTTCTAAAATCTTTAATTCATTTTCGGCATCAGGGTAGTTCAAACACAGTTTAAACATGAAACGGTCAAGCTGGGCTTCAGGTAAAGGGTAAGTCCCTTCTTGTTCAATCGGGTTTTGGGTTGCCATTACCATGAACAGCTTAGGCAGTGCATAACTGCTGCTACCCACGGTGATTTGCTGCTCAGCCATGGCTTCTAACAAGGCCGATTGAACCTTAGCGGGGGCTCGGTTAATTTCATCAGCCAATACCAAGTTATGAAAGATAGGCCCTTTTTGGAAACTGAAACTGGCCGTTTCTGGGTGGAATACATCGGTACCGGTTAAATCTGCTGGCAGTAAGTCGGGCGTAAACTGGACTCGATGAAAGTCACCTTCTATACATTCTGATAGCGCTTTAACTGCGCGGGTTTTTGCTAAACCTGGAGGGCCTTCTACAAGTATGTGCCCATCAGCTAACAAAGCGATAAGTAATTGATCAATAAATTCTGTTTGGCCAACAATGCTTTGATTAAGATAGTCTTTAATGGCCGATAAAGTGTTATTGCTCATTTTTTCCCTTGAATTGTTCATCGCTGGGGGATGATAAAACACTCTGGCGAATGGCTCAAAATTTTCCTTTAAATTTGACGGCTTAATTGCAGTTTTAATCACTTGTTTGAATTTTGTGAAGAAATGGTTAATATATAAAACATGAGGTCAGACCTCTTAACTGGTTAAGGATAATTTGAATGCACCACCAACAACAATCTTTACAAACCGCCAATGGCTCACGAATAGCAGTGGTAGCTGGCCTGCGTACTCCATTTGCTCGACAGTCTACCGCCTACCAAGATGTGCCTGCTGTAGATTTAGGCAAAATGGTAGTGAATGAGTTGATTAAGCGTGTCGACTTAGACGTTAAAGAGATTCAACAGTTAGTGTTTGGCCAAGTGGTGCAAATGCCAGCCGCGCCAAATATTGCCCGTGAAATTGTATTGGGCACGCCTATGGATCCATCAACCGACGCTTACAGTGTGTCTCGCGCCTGTGCAACGAGCTTTCAAGCTGCTGTAAACGTGGCCGAGTCTATTATGGCGGGAACCATTGATTGTGGTATTGCTGGTGGTGCAGATTCTTCCTCGGTACTGCCTATTGGGGTAAGCAAAAAGCTTGCTCGCAGCCTACTTGAGTTATCAAAAGCACGCACAGCAGGGCAGCGTTGGAATGTGATAAAGAAACTGCGGATTAAAGATTTGGCCCCAGTACCGCCAGCGGTCGCCGAGTATTCTACTGGCATCTCTATGGGCCAAACCGCCGAGCAAATGGCGAAAACCCATGGTATTAAACGTGCTGACCAAGATAAATTAGCCGCCCGTTCTCACCGCTTGGCTCATCAGGCATGGGAAGAAGGCAAGTTAGATGATGAAGTAATGACCGCTTACCCAGAACCTTATAAAGCATCTATTAGCCGCGATAACAATGTGCGTGGTGATTCAAGCGAAGAGAAATTAGCCAAGTTAAGACCGGTGTTTGATCGTAAACATGGCTCGGTAACCGCGGCAAATGCCACCCCACTTACTGACGGCGCCGCAGCGGTATTACTGATGCGCGAAGACAAAGCCAAAGAACAAGGCTTACCTATTTTAGGCTACATAAAAAGCTATGCCTTTGCGGGAATCGATGTATGGGAAGACATGTTAATGGGCCCTTCTCACGCCACGCCAATTGCGCTAGACCGAGCGGGCATCACCCTACAAGACTTAGACCTCATTGAAATGCATGAAGCCTTTGCTGCGCAAACTTTAGCTAATGTGAAAATGTTTGCCAGTGACGAGTTTGCTAAATCAATCGGTCGTGATAAAGCTTTGGGCGAGATTGATATGGAAAAATTTAACGTAATGGGCAGCTCTATTGCCTACGGCCACCCCTTTGCCGCAACCGGAGCACGAATGATTACACAAATGCTAAATGAATTACGCCGTCGTGGTGGTGGACTAGGTTTAACCACTGCCTGCGCGGCTGGTGGGTTAGGTGCGGCAATGGTTTTGGAGGTTGAATAATGGAACAGCAAACTTTTACCTTAACCACTGAAGATAATATTGCCCTGCTAAAAATTGATGTGCATGGCGAAACCATGAACACCTTAAAAGCTGAGTTTGGCCCAGAGCTCGACACTATTTTGGCGGACTTGGAGCAACAAACCCAACTTAGCGGTTTAGTGGTTTATAGCGGCAAAGCTGATTCATTTATCGCTGGTGCCGATATAGGTATGTTAGACAGCTGTGAAACAGCCGCCGATGCACAAAAACTGTCGCAAGATGGTCACAAAGTGTTTGCTCGCTTAAGTAAACTGCCTTTTCCGGTGATTGCCGCTATTCATGGTCCCTGTTTAGGTGGTGGGCTAGAAGTGGCGCTAGCCTGTGATTATCGCGTATGTAGTATTGATGATAAAACCAGCCTAGGTTTACCAGAGGTGCAACTAGGTTTGTTACCTGGTGGTGGCGGTACGCAGCGTTTACCTAAACTGGTTGGTGTGCAAAAAGCCTTAGAAATGATGCTCACTGGCAAGCAGCTTCGCCCTAAACAAGCGCTTAAAAGCGGCTTAGTTGATGAAATGGTGCCAAGCAGTGTGCTATTAGACGTCGCTAAAAAATATGCGGGCAAAGCCAAACGTAAACCAAAACCGACTTTAAACATTGTTTCTAAATTACTTGAGGGAAACCCTGTTGGCAGAAATGTGCTGTTTTCGCAGGTGACCAAACAAACCTTGGGCAAAACGCGTGGTAACTATCCTGCGCCCATAGAAATTATTGCGTGTGTTAAAGCGGGTATTGAGAAGAGCTCGGCAGCAGCTTATGAAGAGGAAGCCAAGCGCTTTGCTGGCTTAGTTAAAAGCTCAGAGTCAGCAGCCTTACGCGGTTTGTTTTTTGCTTCAAATGAGCTTAAAAAAGAAAGCTTGTTTGAAGGCGTTAAGCCACAAAAAATTAGCCAGGTTGCAGTATTAGGTGGTGGCTTGATGGGGGCGGGCATAGCCTTTGTATCTGCCACTAAAGCCAAAGCGCAAGTGCGTATTAAAGACATTAGCGAAAAGGGTGTGCTAGGTGGGCTTAATTATGCTTATAAGTTGTTAGATAAAAAGCGTAAGCGCCGTTTTATTACCAACGCTCAACTGCAACAGCAAATTAACAATATTACTGGTGGTACCGATTTTGTGGGTATGCAGAATACTCAAATTGCTATAGAAGCGGTGTTTGAAGATCTATCGCTGAAGCAGCAAATGGTTTCTGATATTGAAAGCAATTGTAATCCGCAGACTATTTTTGCTAGTAATACTTCCTCGTTACCTATTGCCCAAATTGCTGCGAAGGCAGAGCGCCCTGAGCAGGTGATTGGTTTACATTACTTTAGTCCGGTAGAAAAAATGCCTTTGGCTGAGATTATTCCGCACGCTGGCACTAATGAACAAACCATTGCTGATACTGTGCAGTTTGCCCGCAAACAGGGTAAAACGGCGATTGTGGTTAAAGACGGGGCGGGTTTTTATGTGAACCGTATTTTGGCGCCATACATGAATGAAGCAGCTATGTTGTTGTTAGAAGGGCAGAGCATAGAACACTTGGATAAAACCTTACTTGATTATGGCTTCCCAGTTGGGCCAATGACCTTGCTTGATGAAGTGGGGATTGATGTTGGGTCTAAAATTGCGCCTATTTTGGAAGCTGAACTAGGTGAGCGTTTTAAAGCACCGGAAGCCTTTGACAAGTTAATTGCCGATAAACGTTTAGGCAAGAAAAATGGTCGCGGCTTTTACCTCTACGGTAAAGGTAAAAAAGCCAAAGCCAAGCAAGTGGATGAGAAAGTCTACGCAGTACTCGGTATTAAGCCAAAGAGCGCTATTGATGGCGCTAAAATTTCAAAACGCTGTGTGTATATGATGCTTAATGAAGCTGCTCGATGCTTGGATGAGGGCGTTATTCGTAGTGCCCGTGACGGCGATTTAGGCGCTATTTTTGGTATCGGTTTTCCGCCATTCTTAGGTGGGCCATTCCGTGCAATGGACAGTATTGGGATTGCCAACTTAGTGAAAGAGTTGCAAGCCTTAGAAAGTAGCCATGGAGAGCGTTTTAAACCTTGTGAAGCTTTAGTGGCAATGGCGGATACAGGTGAAAGCTACTACAGCTAATTTGTAAATCTTCGATGACAAACCCAAGACAATTTTGTTTGTCTTGGGTTAAGATTCTTTGACAGTGTTCTGCTAAAATCACCAGCCATTTCTGTTGTAGAGCGAGTTGTATGTTTTTCGTTTTATTATTGTCGGTTTGTTTTGGCTTGTTCTTCTATATCGAAGCCATTAAATTCTCGTTACCACGATGGCGCTGGACTATCGCTGGCTTTTTGTTTGGCCCGCTGTGTATGCCACTTCTTTGGACTCACCAAAAACTTAACGTAAAGCGAAGCCAAGGTTTCAATGAGTCACGCTTGAAGGCTTAGTTGTAACTGTATAACTTTGATTGTTGCTGAAACTCTGCTCTGCTTGTTACATTGCGACCCGTTTCCAAATGATGGGTATTCAGCGGCGCTTGGTCTAAGTCTTCATCACCATGGTTATACACCACTACACGGTCTCGCTGCTTACTCTTCAAACTCATCATAAATCGCACTAAGTCATGACGCTCTAGTTTATCTATGCACGCGGCAGCGCGTTGGCGTTGATTAAAGTCTGCATCTTTATTGCCAATACTTACCCAAAAGCGTTGAGCTCGGGTGCGCATATTACTCTCGCGTTCTAGTATTTGGGCAATTAAACCTTGTTTGCTCTGTTGCCACTGCGCATCACTTAGCTCAAACATCAGTACTGGGAACTCATTCAAAAAGTCGTTAATAGCATCCAATAGGGTTTGCGGTTGCCCGTGAGGCGACTGCACATAAAAAATAATCCCAGGATGGCGATTCAAGGGTAAGTTACCGGTGCCCACAATGTAGCCCAGCTGTTGCTTGGTACGTAACTCATTGAAAAAATTCGAGGTCATAATGTGATTAGTAAGCGTAAACAAAGCAATGCTCTCGGGGCTTAAATCTCTGCTTTGATAATAAATCATTAACGCTGAGTCACTTTGCTGGCATTCCACTTCATAGAGCAGAGTGCCTTGTTCTCGAATACTAATAAGCTTGCGTGGGGTTTCTTTAGACGGACTGGTATTAGGCGATATTTCTTGTTGAATAAACTCGCCTAATTCTACTATTTTTTGTTCAGGCCAGTTGCCATAGGCCAGCATCTCAACATGGATGTTCTGATAAAGCTTACTCACAAAGTCGGGCAGATCTTCCAGTTGCACATCGTCTAAAGCGGCTAACAACTCTGATGGTGGAGGATTATTAGGTTGCAGCAAAGACGTTAACTCGCTGAACAGTTGTGAAATAGGTTTAACCTGCATCTGGTTTTGCCAATGTTTAGCTAGTTGCTGCTTGATGATGCCAAAGCGTTTCCGCTCAAAATGGCCAAACAAGCGGTTATTCATGATCATTTTGAGCAGCAAAATTTGTTTATCACTAAAGCCCGATAAATGCAGGGTGTAGCCGCCTTGGTGAGCGTAAAGTTGATAAGACATTCCAGCAATTTCTGCTTGGTAAGTCATCTCACTTAAATGGTCTAACATCAGCTCTACCATTAGGCGAGTGCAGACAATATTACGCACCGAGGCAACCGCATAGGCGGAATCAACCGATACATATAAATGGCCTTTTGGCACTTTAAACTCGGGCTCGTTGGTAAACCATAAACGAAAGCCGGGCTTATCAAACAACATTTTAGGCACCACTTCTTGGTCAACTGTATCTACCAAAGGAGAAGCATTAAACGATAAAAAGGGGTTGCTAGCAGGCAGGTGTAGGCTTTCTATTTCTGCTGGTTGTTGCCAACGGGCTAGGCGCTCTGCTTCGATGGCTTTGACCGAGTATGGGGTGTGATACCACTTCGCAATTTTGTCACCTTTTACCTGCGGGGAGACTAAATTAATCCGCATTTTTTCAGGTAAAAGCTGCTTTAAACACTGGGCGATAAGTACTTGATCATATTGCTCCATGGCGTAATCGCCATAGATAACATCTTCTGCAGGATAGTGCTGTAGGTTTATGGCTAAGTGCGAGACTAGGTCAATGGCACGTGACTTTTCTTGGTATAAAAAAGCCCGCTCAAATACTTGCTGTTTCTCACTGTAGCGCCAAGCTTGTAGCCCTTGTTCGCGGATTAGCTTTATATAGCTAAAAGTGGCATCAATTATCGGATCTATACAGTGTAAACCTTCATCGGTTAATGAATAGCTGATGCAAAAATCTTTAAAGTTACTGCCGTTTACCCCACCGCCAGCAGCCATTGAATTAACCAAGCCCGCATGCCGTAATAAAGCCACTAAACTACCGGGACCTTCATAGCCAAGAATGTGGGCGATATAAGTTAAGGGCTTTTGTTTATACAGAGAATCCATGTCACCAAAGCCGAAAGATAAGGTGAGTTTTTTGAGTTCTTTAACCGGTTGGATATGGGTTTCTATGGCTAAATGTTCTGGCAAATATAAAGGTGCTAATTGGGGGCGAGACACTGTCACTTTGGGTACCGCTTTAAACAGCGCAATAACATGGCTCTCTATGTCATCTAGCGATTGTGGGCTTAATACGGCTAGCGTCATTAAATCAGCAGAATAGTGCTGTTGGTAAAAGGCAATTAAATCGTCACGAATGGTTTGGTCTTTGTTGTCACTTAGCGTATCTAAACTACCCACGGAAAACTGGCTGAAAGGGTGGGCAGAGTTAACGGTTTCTTTATGTACCTGATAAATTCGACGCACGTCGTCTTTAAGTTTTAGCTTATATTCGGAATCAACCGCTTGGCGTTCTCTTTCTACTAGCTCGGGGTTAAAGCAAGGGCAGATAAAAAACTGACTAAAGCGATCTAGGGCTTCATCAAACCAATCGTTTTCGATATCAAAATAGTAATTAGTATGTTCAGTACCTGTCCACGCGTTATTGCTGCCGCCATGACGCGTAATAAAACTTTGGTATTCGCCGGCAGAAGGGTAAGAATCAGTACCTAAAAACAACATGTGCTCTAAAAAGTGAGCCAGCCCTTCACGGCCTTCTGGGTCATGAAAATGTCCAATATTTACCGCCAACGATGCCGCTGACTTTTGTGCGGTTTCATCTTGGACTAACAATACTTTGAGACCATTGTCTAATGTAATGTTTCGGTAATGTTTTGGATCATTGGGGCTGGTATGCAAGGCAAATATCCTTGATTAGGGCGATACTATGATTATCAGTCGCTTGCGATGGTCTTGCAAACTCTGATGGATGTTTTGTGGCATATCAATTAAATTAGCTGCCAAAATTAGTAAGCTTAAGTGCTTTGTACACCTTAATTATTAAAAGAGCCCCCTTATGCAAGTATTTATCATGCGCCATGGTGAAGCCGAAATGTTTGCCGCCAGCGATAGTGAGCGAGCATTAAATCAGTCTGGCTTAAACGAAGTAGGCAAAATGGGCGGATACTTAGCCAGCAAACTAAAGCAATTGGATTATGTACTGGTGAGCCCTTACTTACGTGCTCAGCAAACCTGGCACCGGTTAGCGAAAAGCTTGCCCGAAGCCGCACAAGTCATCGAGTTGAAAGAGCTCACTCCTTCCGGTGATGAAATGGCGGTTGTGGCTCTAATTAATGAGCTCGCGCTTGAGTCTCCCAACGGGAGCTTGCTGGTGGTCTCTCATTTACCCTTGGTCGGGTTTATTGTTGAAGGTTTAGTTGCTGACGCAGGTGCTCCGCTCTTTAGCACCGCAGCAGTGGCCGAAGTAAATGTGGCCGAAGAAAACAGTTTTATCTCTTTGCAACATCCAGTAACCTTAGCCTAAATTGGTGGGTTATACTAAGTATCTACTAGAAGCTGGTGTATTACGCTTTGTTGCATAGGTTCCCAGTTTTTTGTTCTTTTGAGATCTCCTTCGCGGTTCCATTAATTTACGCCGATTTTCTTAGAAATGGCGCAACTGTCCTTGTAGTATCGCTGTGTCATTACTGTAGTGGACACATCGAATGAAAATATTTTCGCGCTATTCTCCGGTAAAAATTGCTCGTTACGTTAAGGCGTTCTTTAAAGGACGTTTGTACATTGAAGGACGTGGAGCATACGAATTCAAAAATGGTAAACTCGAAACCCTACCAAAATACAAGACCACTAAACACCGGCAAACAGTGGCTGAAGTGAATCAACAAATTGATCAGTTCAAGAATAAAGCAGCGTAGCTAAAACGGCTTTTAAGCAATAAAAACCACTCTCAGGAGTGGTTTTTTAGTTTGGAGAGTTTATTAAAACCAGCAAGGCACTTGAGCCCCCATGCCCTTTGGGAGCTTGGTGAAAAGCAAGAACCTGAGGATGCTGAGCTAACCATTGTGGCACTTTGGTTTTTAGTATTTGTTGGCCATGACCGTGCATAATAGACGCAACATGATAGTGCTGTTGTTTACACTCTATAATTAAAGCTGCTATTTCTTGCTTAGCTTGTTTTTGAGTGAGTCCATGCAAATCGAGTAAAATCTCTGGGTCGTAATCACCGCGGCGAAGCTTTTTTAGCTCGTAGGGATCGCAGCTATCACTTTGCCAACGCATTGGCCCTTCGCTGGGCAATAAGGGGTGATACTCATCTGAAAAGAAGAATTGACTATTATTTAGCGCCGCTTGTTGTTGTTTTTCCCTTTGTTGGCTTTTTTGCTTGATTCGAGGGGGCTCAAGACTTATTTTATCTTGTTTTATCTGGCGAACGCCTTTGAGTGCTTCTTTGAAAGCAGCGAAATCTTCGTCAGTTGGTTTTTTCATCTTTATTATCAGTTGTGCCTGAAGCCATTTATTGGGTGATTGTACTTAATCTGGAGGCCAAATTGGAAAAGATATTTATCGAAGAAGCAATCGATGAGTTACATACGATACAAGATATGATCCGCTGGGCGGTGAGTCGATTTAATGCTTCAGGCGTTTTCTATGGTCATGGAACAGACAATGCGTGGGATGAGGCTGTACAGCTTGTTTTACCCAGCTTACATTTGCCCTTAGATGTTGATCCAGAAGTTAGGCATGCACGTTTAACTCGTCAAGAACGTAGTTTGTTGGTGGAGCTGGTGGTTAAACGCGTGCAAGAACGTTTACCGGTTGCCTATTTAACCAATAAAGCATGGTTTGCTGGCTTAGAGTTTTATGTAGACGAGCGCGTGTTAGTGCCGCGTTCTCCTTTTGCCGAGCTTATCGAAACGCAGTTTTCACCGTGGTTAACTCAAGAACCTACGCGAATCTTGGATTTATGCACTGGCAGTGGCTGTATAGCTATTGGTTGTGCTTATGCCTTCCCAGATGCAGAAGTTGACGCGGTTGATATTTCTGAAGATGCACTAGCCGTTGCCGAAATTAACATTCAAGGGCACGGTTTAGAGCAGCAGGTTACACCTATATTGTCTGATGGTTTAACAGCACTTAAAGGCCAAACTTATGATTTAATTGTAAGTAATCCGCCCTATGTTGATGCCGAAGATATGGGCAATTTACCCGATGAGTTTATGCACGAACCCGAGTTAGGTTTGGCCTCAGGCTCTGACGGTTTAGAGTTAACTAAAAAGATTTTGGCTGATGCAGCCGAGCACTTAAATCCGCAAGGCTTATTAATAGTAGAAATTGGTAATAGCCAAGTGCATATGCAACAGCAGTTCCCTGATGTGCCATTTACATGGATAGAGTTTACTAACGGTGGACATGGGGTATTTATTATTAGCCGTGAGCAGTTATTAGCTTGTGGCTCGCTATTTAAACAGTAAGGATAGAGTTGATGGCAGGAAACAGCATAGGCCAACTTTTTCGAGTGACCACCTTTGGTGAAAGCCATGGTGTGGCACTGGGTTGTATCATTGATGGTTGTCCTCCGGGATTAGAAATCACCGAAGAGATGATTCAAAAAGATTTGGATCGTCGTAGACCGGGCACCTCGCGTTATACCACTCAGCGTCGTGAACCAGACCAAGTGAAAATTTTAGCGGGTGTATTCGAGGGTAAAACTACCGGTACGTCAATTGGTTTAATGATTGAGAATACCGACCAGCGCTCTAAAGATTACTCTAACATTAAAGACATGTTCCGCCCTGGTCATGCTGACTATACCTATCATCAAAAGTACGGTACGCGTGATTATCGTGGCGGCGGCCGTTCTTCGGCGCGTGAAACCGCCATGCGGGTGGCGGCTGGTGTCATTGCTAAAGAGTACTTAAAGCAGCATCACGGTGTCGAGATCCACGGATACCTTAGTGAATTAGGTCCGGTTAAAGCTGAAACTGTCGATTTTGACCAGATAGAGCAAAATCCTTTCTTTTTCCCTGATGCAGGTAAGTTAGAAGAGCTTGATGAGTTTATGCGAGCGCTTAAGAAAGAAGGTGATTCAATTGGTGCGCGTTTAAGCATTGTGGCTAAGCAAGTACCTGTGGGTTTAGGTGAACCGGTATTTGACCGTTTAGACGCCGATATCGCCCATGCTTTAATGGGCATTAATGCGGTGAAAGCGGTTGAGATTGGTGATGGTTTTGCGGTGGTTAATCAACGTGGCAGTGAGCACCGAGATGAAATGACACCTGAAGGCTTTAGCTCCAATCACGCCGGCGGCGTACTTGGTGGTATTTCTTCTGGTCAAGATGTGGTTGCCCACATTGCATTAAAGCCAACGTCAAGTATTACAGTGCCAGGACAAACCATTGATAAATATGGAAAACCTGTTGAAGTGGTGACCAAAGGGCGTCACGATCCTTGTGTTGGAATTCGTGCAGTGCCTATCGCAGAAGCAATGTTAGCGATAGTGTTGATGGACCATTGCTTGCGTCAGCGCGGTCAAAATGGCGCAGTTAGCACTGAAACGCCCGTTCTACGTTAAAACACCATGCTAGATTAAAGCCCTTAAATGTTTGTGTTTAGGGGCTTTTTTTTAGCTTTTTTAATGGAATATACTGTTTATGTTTGATGATGTAGAGCAACTAATACTCTTGTTTAATCGCACTTTCACTGATTTTAATACGGTGTTAGTAGCAGGTGAGGACGAGCCTATTTATTTGCCTGCAAGCCAACATTTAGCGCAGCACCAAGTAATATTTGCCCATGGCTTTTTCGCTAGTGCATTACACGAAATTGCTCATTGGTGTATCGCTGGTGAAGGTCGTAGACAGCTTGAAGATTATGGTTATTGGTATAATGGTGATGGGAGAGACCAGAGCCAGCAATCAGAATTTGAGAAAGTTGAAGTTAAACCACAGGCTATTGAGTATGCTTTTGCGCTGGCAGCAAACAGGCCATTTCAAGTGAGTGTGGATAATTTGTCAGGCTTTCAAAGTGACAGGCATAGCTTTGCCCAAGCCGTTGAGTTGCAATATCAGCACTATCTTAAAATAGGTTTCCCTCCTAGAGCTGAGCAATTCATTGCCGCTTTAAGTCAACATACCTTGGTTCATGATTATGAGGAAGTGCTGTGATTAAGCTTGGTTTAATTATAAATCCGATTGCTGGGGTAGGCGGCAGTGTTGCTTTAAAAGGCTCAGATGGTGTGGTTGAGCAAGCCCTCGCGAGAGGGGCTGAGAGAAAAGCAAATCTTCGTGCAGAGCAAGCATTACAACAACTTACTCGTTTAACTGAACCTTTTGAAGTGTATACCGCTTCGGGAGAAATGGGCCAGCATCTCTGTGAGCAGCTGGGTTTAGCTTATCAAGTGGTTTATAGCGCGCCAGAGCCTACCAGCGCCGCAGATACCCAGCAAGCGGCTAAGGCTATTGCCAAGCTACAGGTTGATTTGTTGGTGTTTGCTGGTGGCGATGGTACGGCACGAGACGTATTGTTGGCGGTAGGTGAGCAAGTAAACTGTTTAGGCATTCCTGCGGGCTGTAAGATTCATTCCGGTGTGTATGGCGTTACACCTAAAGCTAGTGGCCTAGTCATTGAAAAACTGATTAAAGGTGAGATGCTCAGTTTAAAAAATGCTGATGTGATGGATATTGATGAGCAAGCATTTCGCCAGGGGCGGGTGCGTGCGAAGTGTTTTGGCGAAATGATGGTGCCCGATGAGCTGAGGTATGTACAAGCGGTTAAACAAGGCGGAATTGAATCAGAAGACTTGGTATTGCAAGACATTGCCGCTGAAGTGATTGAAATGTTGGCCGATGAGCAATTTATAGCCGGTTCTGGCTCCACTGTTGCAGCTATTATGCAGGAGTTATCACTGCCTAATACTCTTCTAGGAGTAGATTTGGTTAAAGATCACCAAATCGTCCAAGAGGATTTGACCGCAGCTGAGCTGATAAATAGAATAAGCCACGTAAAAACAAAGCTATTGATTACACCAATTGGTGGCCAAGGTCATTTATTTGGTCGAGGTAATCAGCAACTTAGCCCTGCGCTTATTCGCAAACTAGGTCGTGATAACATCGTAGTCGTAGCGACTAAAACTAAACTTAAATCTTTGCATGGACGCCCGTTGATAGTTGATACTGGCGATACAGAACTGGATAAAATTTTATCTGGAAGCATCAAGGTAATTACTGGTTACCGCGATTATATTATGTATCGAGTATCGAACCCTGAAAATGAGGTTACCGATGCTCAAAAATTATGTCACTCTGCTGCAGACTTATCTGAACAGTCACGACACTAATCTAAATGCTCCACCGAAAAACGTGGTTCAATACTTAAATGATCATTTAGGTGTTGTTGCAACTCAAACTGAGTTAAGCCATCGTCCAATGGTGCACTGCTTAAAATCTCAAATGCACATTGCTTTATTAGATGCGCATTTCGACGGTGAAACCGACGATACAATGCAGTCTCAAGTTGAAGCGTTATGGCGCAATGCAATTGCTTTTGCAGATAGCCAACGCCAAATTGCTGCTGTAGCGTAAGTTGCCATAGCGAAAAAAAGCAAAGCTTAAGCTTTGCTTTTTTTATGCCTGAGATTTGATTTTAATCTGCTTTATGTTGAAACAAGCTAGTTTGGTTACGCCCGTTGTGCTTGCTTTGATACAAGGCTTGGTCGGTATTTGCTAACCAATCTTTAGCACTGGCAGTTTGGTCGTCAAGTTCTGCGATACCAAGGCTAACGGTAAAGGGGATCTCAGTGCCACCAACAACCGGTTTTAGCTCCTCAATTGCGGAACGTATTCGCTCGCAAAATATCTTGGCGTGTTCAGCGTCGGTGTCAGTTAATATTACCCCAAATTCCTCTCCGCCGTAGCGGCCGGCTATATCGGTTTTGCGCATCACTTTTCGTAAGGTATCACCCACTAAGGTAATAATTTTGTCGCCAGCAGGGTGGCCATAGGTATCGTTAACCTTTTTAAAGTGGTCGATATCAAACATGACTAACGAACTTGGCGCTGTGCTGCGAACAAAGCGATTAAACTCTTGGTCCAACCTGTCTTGCCAATAGCCTCTATTATATAGCTGTGTGAGTTTGTCGGTGCGACTGAGTACTTTCAGCTCTTCGTTTACTTTATGTGCCTCAAGTTTGTTCACCGCGTTATCGGTCACATCGTAAATAATCAGACTAATGTGAGTCACAATGCCGGTTAACGAGGTTAGCGGAATAATGGTGATGTTCTGGTACATGAAATCAACAGTACCAGTGATTGGCCGATAGTTTTTAAATGGAAATACGTGGGGGCGTTGCTCCCAAGTGGTAAAGGCTCTGTTTTTTAGAAAAAACACCGAGTCCATTTTATGGCGTAACCAATCTTCAGGCAGGTTGGGGAATAGGGTAAACAACTCTTTCCCCTGAGCTTGGTCGGGGCGCAAACCACTATGGGTTTCCATAAAGTTGTTCCAAACCTGCACATTGTAATCTTTATCAAGCACCACCAAGCCGACATCGATAGTTTGTATCATGTCGAGCATCCAGTGGAACTCGTTCATCTCATTTTGGTGTTGGCTCATGATGCTCAAATAAATATGAAATTTTGTTATTAAGGGTTGGCAACGAATCTTCGGTAATCAGTAATAGCAGATCACATTGAATGTTATGCTTTTCAATAGTGTAGTTGATTTCTATTGCTAAGGTTTTTTGCCAACGATGGGTATTGTTACTAATTAAATCGCCAATATTACAGTGCTGACCTAACACTACTGGATGGCCTTGAGAAAAGCCTACATCTAGCTGATCAGATACGCCTTTTAGGCATGCGCCGATTAAGATATTGGCAATGTCCATTAATACTTCTAACTGGCCGTTGTCATCCATCTCACCTTTGTATTTCATCAACTTAGACATATCGGCAAAGCTGGAATCGTGAAATAACAATAGCGCTTCGCCGGCAATGCCTGAGCCTATAAAACCTTGGCAGACGGCAGACATTTCCTCGTTCTCTTCTACTGAGCTTAAGGCCATATGCAATTCACTGGTTTCCAGAATATTAACATTGGGGATCGGGAGTACGATGAAGGTATCAAGTAAGCGTGCCAGTAAATCTGCCGCACGACCCATTGCCACATTGGCAATCTCTTGATAGTGGTCGCGAAAATCGACAATTTTAGGCGATAAAGTATCGTTAGCGGGCGCTGGCATTTTATCTAGCGCGGCTAAATCATTTTCTAATTCGAGCAGTTGTTGAGACTCAACAATGCCATAGGCCACTAATATCTCGCCAATTTTGGCTTTGTTGGTGGGTTTTTTAATGAAATCTAGAGCGCCAAGTTGTTTTACACGGTTGTAAGCTTCGGGCTGAACGTCTCCAGATACAACTATGATTAACGCGGGTAGGTCATTCTTCTGAACTTCTTCCAGTACTTCATAACCATCCATCACTGGCATATTGAGATCGAGAAATACTACATCTCCTTTGCCTGCGCGGATTAAGTCCACGCCCTCTTGGCCATTTTTAGCAAAGCTGATTTCTACGTCCCATCCGGGAGGGAGGCTGCGAGCCATTTGTTTTCTTGCGAGGTTAGAGTCATCGCAAATAAGAATTGGTAACGACATAATTTACTATTAACTCTCCTTGTTCGCTGACAGTATGAAGCCAAATGGCTGGCTTGCTAAGCAGGAAATGATAAAAATTACAATTAAGCTTGCGGCACTTTGAGGTGTTTCACAAAAACCACTTCGCTATCAGCTGTAAAGATAAGTTTAGTCGAGAAGTAATTGATTATTCGTTAAAGTTTCAAAATAGTACGCGTAGTCTGATAAGCTGTAATGTCAAACTAGAAAGCGAATAAAAATTTGCTTAGTTGCTAAAAAAACGGAAATGGACGATTTAGAGGATCTAAAGTGGAACTAGCTAGATGGATCAGGCAAGGAGTAGTGGCTGCCTGCGTACTGTTTTCGGTATGCGCTCAGTCTGCCTCGGTGCAGAGTAGAATAGAATATTATGATGTTAGCGCTCACGACTTAAATCAGCTGCGTAGTCAAATACAAGCACAAGGCCCTAAAAAACGGGGGAACCGATACAGCATTGCTGCGGAATATCACCTTAGTTGGACGCCAAAAGTACAAATTCGTAATGATCGCTGTGAAGCGTTGCAGCCAGATTTACAGTTGAGTGCCGATTTAGTGATGCCTCGTTGGATTAGTCAAAGTAAAGCTGACTTTGCTGTACAGCAATCTTGGATCAGCTATATTGCTGCTGCTCAGCAATACCATCAAAAAATCACCTTATTAATTGAGCAAAGCGTTGATCGCTTTGTACAACAGACACGAGGTTTAAACGCGGCCGAGTGCGATAAGCTAGAAGCGCTAATTAATGCCAAGGGCAGGGCGGCGCTGGCGAGTGCTCAGCAAAAAGTGCGAACCTACCAGCGCCAAACTCGTTATGGTGAATCTTTAGGGCTAACGATACCTTAACTCTAATGGGCGCTTTTTGACTAAGCGCCTATTCCAAAAGCGATGTGGATGTAAACTACTTAAAGTGGATTGCTTAAGTGGTAGAGGTTCACCGCAAAGCTGAGCTGCCAATATTTCGCTGGCAAAAGGTGCGCTGGTTATCCCTCTTGAGCCGAAACCCACCGCCATAAAACAACGTTGATAATAAGGTGGCGTTTGCTGCCGCCAGTTTTGTTGATAACCCTCACTGTATATTTCCTCTATTTTAGGCACTTGTCCTAGAATTGGAAAGTGATCTCTAACGGCACAGCGAGTCGCGGCTCGACCTGGCAACTCTGCCAGTTGCATCTCGTTATTCCAAGCCTGAGGCTGACATTTACGCAGCGCGGCTAAGTTGTCTTCGGCTTCTTTCGCATCCATTTCAACATTTAGATTGTTACGCACGTAACTCGCTCCAATACAGTGTTGATGGTTGCTGGCCGGGGTGAGATAACCTTCATAGCACAATACGGTAGCGAGTTTACTCAATTGCGAATTGGTGTTGATATGGCTTACTTGGCCACGCACTGGCGTTAGTGGAAGTTGCTCGGTTTGCGGCAAATTAAGTAGGCGGTGAGAGTGGCAAAAAGCGATGTTGTCGTGAACTTTATCTAGTTCGCCAAAACTTAATACACAGCATTTATCATCTTGCTTAAATGCAGTTAGTTCATGGTCATAATGAATAGTTAATAAACCCGACTGCTCGGCAGACTCTAGCAAGGTTTGCACACACTGCTTGGCATTTATCCAGCCCGCTAAAGGGTAATACAAGGCTTCGCTCTCGAGGTTTACCCCTGCTATGGTTGAGGCTTGCTCAGCTGACACCGGGTAAACCAGCTCTTTAGGATAATTTGCTTGGATAATATTGTGGTTTTTCTTCAGTGATTTTTCATCGTAGCCCAGTTGAATTAACCCACAGTATTCATGCTCTACGGTTAAACCTTGCTGGTCTAATTGCCCCATTATCTGACTATGGTAGTTAAAAGCATGCTGAAAAAAGTCACTCACGTTTGGCTGGTTTGGGCTTAATAAGGGATACACCGCACCTTGTCGGTTACCTGACGCCTCTAATGCAGCTGCTCCATTTTTTTCGTAGAGGCTGACTTTTACACCACGCTTAACCAAGGCATAAGCTAGACTTGCGCCGGCAATACCCGCGCCGATAATGGCCACATCTTCGCCACGACTGATACTTTGTCGTGAATATAAATGACTTAGCTGCTCATACTCCGGGGCAGTAGCTTGATAGTTCCCCACTAACATATCGCGCTTTCGGCCGAAGCCTTTGGCTTTTACGGTGTGAAAACCGGCGTCAATTAAGCCCCTGCGAACAAAGCCTGCCGCGGTAAAAGTAGCCAAGCTGGCATTGTCGGCCGAAATTCTGGCCATGCCATTAAACAACTGCTGAGACCACATATCGGGATTTTTACTTGGTGCGAAGCCATCTAAAAACCAGCTATGTACTAAACCACCTTTTACGTTCGGGACTTCTGGCAAGTTAGCGTGTACATCACCAATCCAAATATCTAAGGTGATGGGCACTGGAGTGCTAAACTCAATACGATGACATCCTGGCGTCATAATCTTTGGATAGCGTAACAGCAGTTGCTGGCTAAAAGGCATAAGCTCAGTCCACTGGGAGAGGGCTTGGCTTAGATCCTTTAGTGCTAACGGGTGCTTTTCAAAGCTAATAAAATGCAGTCGTTTTAGTTCGGTATCAGCGTGTTCGATTAAAAATTGTTGGTAGTGTTGCCAAGTAGCTAAAAAGTTTAAGCCAGTACCAAAGCCCGTTTCGGCAATAACGTAGCTTGCTTGACTATGGTTTTTCCAGCGCTCAGAGAGTTGATTTTGTTCAATAAATACATAACGTGTTTCAGCTAAACCGTTATCTACGGAGAAATAAACGTCATCATAATTGGTCGCTACGGGCGTACCTTCGGGATTCCAATGAACGGTGGCGGTTGTGGTGTTATTCACATTATCCGATGAAGACAAAATTTAACCTCGAGTTTTACTAGAAAATTTAAGCGTACACGTGTACTCTCATCCGACCAGATTAGGCTGCAAAATCGGTAACATAGCAGCAAATACAACCCGTGAGACCATCTGATGAAAAGAGCAGTTATCACCGGGCTAGGCATTATATCTAGTATCGGTAACAATAAAGAAGAAGTATTAGCATCCTTACAAGCAGGTAAATCGGGAATTACCCATTCACCTGAATTTGCCGAGCTAAATCTACGCAGCCAAGTATGGGGTGATTTAAAAATGACCCCTGCTGAACATGTTGATCGCAAAACAATGCGCTTCATGGGCGATGCTGCGGCATTTTCTTACCTTTCGATGCAACAAGCTATTGAAGATGCAAAACTTGCAGAAGAGCTAGTATCAAACGAACGTACCGGTTTGGTGGTAGGTTCAGGTGGTGCTTCTTCAAAGAACCAAGTTGAAGCCGCAGATATTTTACGCGCTAAAGGCGTTCGTCGTGTGGGACCGTATATGGTGCCAAGAACAATGTCGAGCACTACCTCAGCATGTTTAGCCACACCGTTTAAAATTAAGGGTGTTAACTATTCTATTAGCAGTGCTTGTGCAACCAGTGCTCATTGTATTGGTCATGCTCTAGAGCTAATCCAACTAGGCAAGCAAGATGTAGTATTTGCTGGTGGCGGTGAAGAGCTTCACTGGACATTGGCAATGGAATTTGACGCTATGGGTGCTTTGTCGACTAAATACAACGACAACCCTGAACTCGCTTCGCGTACCTACGATGCAGACCGAGATGGTTTTGTTATTTCAGGCGGCGGCGGCATGGTAGTGGTTGAAGAACTCGAACACGCTTTAGCTCGCGGTGCAAAAATCTACGGTGAAATCGTAGGTTATGGCGCGACGTCTGATGGCTACGATATGGTGGCTCCGTCAGGCGAGGGCGCTGTGCGTTGCATGCGCCAAGCTATGCAAGGCCTTAACGGTGACATTGATTACGTGAATACTCACGGTACTTCTACGCCAGTAGGCGACGTAAAAGAGCTAGGCGCTATTCAAGAAGTATTTGGTGGCAACAGCCCGCTAATTAGTGCGACCAAGGCGATGACTGGCCATGCACTAGGCGCAGCGGGTGTACATGAGGCGATCTACTCATTATTAATGATGGAAAACGACTTTGTAGCCCCAAGCATTAACATCAATAACTTAGATGAAAAAGCAGAAGGCTTGAACATTGTTGCCAATGAAGCGAAAAGCGCTAAGTTGAACCGTGTAATGTCTAATAGCTTTGGTTTTGGTGGCACAAATGCCACGCTTGTAATCGAGCGTTTCCAAGACTAAGTCAATTTTGTTTGAAAAAAGCTGCCTTTGGGCAGCTTTTTTTTTATGGAATTTATTACGCGTGTTAAGATTGCCGACCTTAAAAGTCAGCAGATTACCAATAGCGCAATCAATGAAAATAGTGGTAGACGAAAATATTCCCTTTGCTCAAGAGATCTTAAGCCAGCATGGGGATGTGATAGCGGTAGATGGCCGGACCATGCAAGCTGAGCAACTGATTAACGTAGATGCCCTGTTAGTGCGCTCTGTCACCAAGATAAGCCCTCAATTATTAGCAAAAGCAAATCAGCTCAAATTTGTGGGTACTGCTACTATCGGCACCGAACATATCGACCAAGATTATTTGCGCCAGCAGAAGATTGCCTTTGCTAGTGCGCCGGGCTGCAATGCTATTGCGGTAGGCGAATACGTGGTTACTGCTCTGTTAGCCGCTGCTGAACATCAGCAGCAACAGCTCGCAGGTAAAACTATTGCCATTGTTGGTGCGGGAAACACCGGTAGCCAAGTAGCAAAGCGAGCGACAGCTATAGGCATGCAGGTAATGCTTTATGATCCGCCGTTAGCCGAGCAGGGTTTATGTGAGGAATCGGTAAGCTTTGAGCAAGTACTGCAAGCCGATGTGATTAGCTTACATGTGCCTTCGACTAAAATCGGTAAACACCCTAGTTATCATATGTTCAATTCATCGGTATTAGCGAAGCTAAAGCCAGAGCAAGTATTACTCAATGCCTGCCGTGGTGAGGTAATAGATAACCAAGCATTACTAAAGCAAGCAGAGCAGGGCAAAGCCCCACTGCTGATTTTAGATGTATGGGAAGGTGAGCCCACTATTTTAAGGCCTTTGGTAAAATATGCTTTTATCGCCACCCCGCATATTGCAGGTTATAGCCTAGAAGGGAAAATGCGTGGTACCAGCATGGTTTATCATGCAATGTGCCAAGCCTTAGGGCTAAAAGAAAATGATTTAAGCGAGCACTTACTACCCGAGGCTGAGTTTTCACAAATCAGCTTTAATGGAGAAGTAAGTCAACCTCAGCTCACCAAGCTTACTCAGGTGGTTTACGATATTTTTGCTGATGACCGCCGATTTCGATTACATGGTTCAACCCCACAGGGCTTTGACCAACTTAGAAAATTTTACCCGCAACGCCGTGAATTCAAGGTATTGCAAGTACTCAATCAACATAATCAAGCAGTGCTTAGCCAGCTTGGTTTTAACCTTTAAGAGAATACACAATGCAACAGTTTCATAATGTGGCAATCATTGGCGCAGAGAGCGAGCAAAGCCAACAATTGTTAACCTTGCTTGAGCAGCGCGAGTTTCCTGCCGCACAAATATTCCCAGTGAATATTAACGCCCAAGCTGATGAGGATAGCGAAGAAGAGCAAGAGGGAAGCTTAAAGTGGCAGGGCGAAACCCTTGATGCTGCGGAAGTAGACATGCTCAACTGGTCTGAGATTAGTGTCGCTTGGTTACTGTCTACTGATGAAAGTGCATTAGACATCGCAGAGCAGGCTCGCCAGTTAGGTTGTGTGATTATTGACATGGTAAACGCGAATGTTGATGCCTTAAGCTGGGTACACGCTGCCATCAACCCAGAGCAAATTGCCGAAGGTTTAACTGAACGTTGGCTAAATTGTCCAATCAGCTTGGCAGGTCAGTTATCTTTATTACTGCATATTATTCAACAAGATGTAGAATTAGAGCGGGTCGAAGTTACCGCCATGCTTAGTGCAGCCAATAAAGGCAAACCAGGTGTGGATGAACTGGCAGGTCAAACGGCACGTTTGCTAAATGGTTTGCCGGTAGAGCCAAAGCTATTTAGTCAGCAACTGGCCTTTAATGTATTGCCAGAAGAAGCAGGCGAAGGGCTAAATGGTGTCAGTAAGTTTGAAGCTGATTTAAACGAGCAATGCAAAGCGTTGTTACAAACGCCAGAACTTAACTTAAATGTGAGTGCTCAGCATGTGCCCGTTTTTTATGGCGACAGCTTAGCGCTGCATCTTTATGGAACTTACTCATTAGATCTACTGAGTATAAAAGAATGGTTGGGTCAGCATGACGCCTTCGAGCTCGTTGAAGACGAAGTCGTGACACCCGTGAGCAATATCGCCAATAACGATACTGTTGTATTGAGCCGTTTACGCCAAAACCCAAATACGGAAAGCGGTGTAAACCTAAGCTTAATGGCTAACAATCCTCTATCTGGAGTGGTAGCAAACGCGGCTCAAATCGCAGAAACGTTAATAAAACAATACATTTAAGCCAATTAGCAGTTTAGATTATTACCTAAGCGCCGATAACTCTAGTTGAGGAAAAGCGCAGTAAAATGCGATCTATGTGTAAACTGTTGCCTGTTTAGCTAGATCGCTGATTGTTAGCTGGTTATATTAAAACAATAACAATGGATTGAAGCTATTCAGTCTAAAGGAAGAACACAAGGAAAAACTATGGGGCGGAAGATTTCCCTCGTTGCATTGTCGGCTGTTTTATCGTTCACAACTTTCAATCCGGCCGTAGCTCAAGACAGCGGAACATTTTATGTTGAGCTAGTAGGGCCAGATGAAGTAGTTGGTGAACCAGAGCAACAAGTTTATGGGCCCGTTCGCAGTAACGATACGCTGTGGGCCATTGCTAGTTTAAATCGACCATCCCGCTCTATTAGCGTCTATCAAATGATGTTCGCTATCTTAGAGAAGAATCCTCAAGCTTTTAATAACGGGAATATCAACTCGATTATTAATGGCAGTTTCTTGACCTTACCTACCACTCAAGAAGCTCAAGCCATAAATCACCAAACAGCGGTTAGAGCCTTAGCGCCGAAGAAAAAAGTTACCGCGACGGTTGCGCAGCCTGTTGCTACTGCAACCACAACAACTACCACCACAAAGGTTCTTACGCCAAAGCCAGCTACGCCAGCACGAGCCGCTATAAATTCAGAAGCTTTAGAGAAAACTCAGCAAGATCTAGACTCTCTACGCGATCGTTTAGAAACGCGGATTGACGAACTTGAGCAGCTTAAGCGCCAAGAGTTTGATGTTCTAAAAGAGCAAATGGATGAATCTAGCCAGCAAATGGTTGGCTTGGCTGAAGTTAATCACCGCATGAAAATGCGTATTCAAGAACTCAGTGATGAACTCGCCAGTATTCGCGAAGAACTAAATGAAAACCGCCGTAACCAAACTCAGATTTTGCAACTACTTGAGAAACCTAAAGTAGAAGCTAGTGAGATGGAAAAAGACGGAGCGTCAGACTTTTTCTCTTCACCGCTTAACATTGGCTTAGCGATTTTCATTCCTATTTTGTTAATTGCTTTAGTGATTACCTTGTTATTCAGACGCAAAGCTAAACGTGAGCTGGAAGAACAAGATAAGGAAATGGCTGAATCAACCGTCAGCTTGATGGATGATGAAAACGATGAGTTTTCGCAGCTCTTTAGTGACAATTTAGATCCAGAAGATGAGCAAGCGCCAGACTTAAACAGCGACTTTGAAGACGAACCTGATTTAAGTGTTGATGACATTGCTGCTGAGCCTGAAGTATTTGAAGATGATATTGATGACTTAGAGCCAGAGATTGAAGAAGCTAGCTTCGAAGACTTTGCTGCAGCCCAAGAAGAACAAGCAAGTGAAATCTCGCTAGATGATAGTGAAATGGCGGCCTTAGACGCTTTTGAATCTGATGATTTAGTGCCTTCTATTGAAGAAGACGAGCCTGCTCAAGAAGATCCTGACGCCATCATTAGTGCAGACGATTTAGCTGCTGCGCTTAGTATGGAAGATGATCAAGATTTGTTTGACGTTAACGACGCCGAGCAGCTTGACGAGGCCGCTGAGTTATCTTTTGAAGATGCATTAAAACAACAGCAAGAAATGGAAGCTGAGCTTTCTGAAGTTAGCGAGAAGGAAAAACTAGATTTAGACAATATTGATTTGTCGGGCGATTTAGATGAAGACCCAATTGCCGATTTAAGCGAAGAACCCGATGTTGTGGTTGAAGAGGAGCTTACTGCTTTAGATGAAGGTGTCGCGGATATAGATGAAGCGACCGCAGAACTAGAAGCGTTAAGTGAGTTAGAAGAGCCTGAATTAGCCGCTGAAGAGCCTGAAACGGACTCTGAGTTAGATGGTTTTAATCTCGATGATGACTTAGTTGACCTAGGCGATTTAGATCTCGAAGACCCCACTTTAGTTGATGATGCAGAACCAGAAATAGACGAGCTTGCTGCGTTAAGTGCCGAAGCTGATAAGCTTGATGCTGAGCTGCCTGAACTTGAATTGGAACCGATTGCTGAAGTTAATGAACCCGCAGAAAGTACTGATTCAGATGAGCAGGAAGATGAAGTCTCAGATGATGACATCGATAATATGTTTGCAAGCTTTGGTTCTGAAGCGTTTAACGAAAATGCAGAACCAAGTGATGCTGAAGATTTACCTTCGCGCAGCGATATTGAAGAACGTGAGTTTGTTGACATTGATATGCTACTCAACGATGCCGATGAAGATGCTAACGATGAAGCTGATCCTTATGACAGCCCAAGCTTAGATGTAGAGTTGGATTCGTTCCCTGATGTATTGCCGCAAGATAAGCCGGTAGATGTAGACATTAACGCTGAACTTGCATCAAAACTTGATTTAGCCCGTGCTTACTTGGAGATAGACGACCAAGACGGCGCTAAAAAAATTCTCCAAGAAGTGATGGTGAGTGATGACCAAAGCTTGAAACAAGAGGCTGAGGAGTTGTTAGCGCGTTTTAGCTAACCCACGCAGTGTATTTAAGCTTAAAAGGCAGTGACGAGAGTCACTGCCTTTTTGTTTGCTTGAATAAAATGAGACTGGCTTTGATTAGGCGGTGACAAGCAGGTCAGCTTTTTTTATTATACGCCGTTATTATAATTATCTATGGTAGTTTATGCGCATCGCCTTAGGCATCGAATATGATGGTGCCGGTTATTTTGGTTGGCAACGTCAACGAGAAGTTCAGTCTATTCAACAAGAGCTAGAAGCTAGCTTGTCTATTGTGGCAAATAGCCCTATTCAAGTGCAATGCGCTGGCAGAACCGATGCCGGTGTTCATGCTACGGGGCAAGTGGTGCACTTTGATACGCCGGTTGAGCGTAAAATGGCCGCTTGGACACTGGGCGTAAATGCCAATATGCCTAATAACATTGCAGTTCGTTGGGCCAAACCAGTGAGTGATGAGTTTCACGCTAGGTTTAGCGCTACTGCCCGTCGTTATCGTTACATTATTTATAATGGCGGATTTAGGCCGGCTATTCTGGCGCAAGGCTTAAGTTTTTATCATCAAGAATTAGATATATCGTTGATGGAGCAAGCAGGGCAATCGTTCGTTGGCGAGCAGGACTTTACTTCTTTTCGCGCGCTACATTGCCAAAGTAAAAGCCCGGTACGCAAAATCGAGCACTTAACCGTGACTCGATATAATGACTATGTTGTGGTTGACGTAAAGGCTAATGCTTTTCTTCACCATATGGTACGTAATATTGTGGGCAGTTTGCTTAAAGTTGGACAAAAAGAGCGTCCAGTTGAATGGATTGCCGAATTATTGGCGGTAAAAGATCGCGCGAAAGCGGCAGCAACGGCGAAAGCGGGTGGTTTGTATATGGTGCAAGTAGACTACCCTAGTGAATTTGAAATACCGCAGTCGCCAATTGGCCCTTTATTTTTGCCGGCAAGTTAAAAAAAACTGTACGATAATGAAGGGTTAGACCAGTTTTATCTAAAACATTGAGGCTAATTGTGGTTTAATTGCGGCCATTCAATGCATTCTGTTATCAAGGCGGATTTACCGCCTATTGAGAAGTAAGGTTCCCGATGAGTTGGTTAGAGAAAATTCTTCCGAAAAGTAAAAGTGCTTCTGGTAAGCGACGTAATATTCCAGAAGGTGTGTGGACTAAGTGTGCTTCATGTGAGCAAACCCTGTACCGCGCAGAGGTAGAACGTAACCATAATGTTTGCCCTAAGTGTGATCATCACATGCGTATTGCCGCTCGTGACCGCTTAGAAGCCTTCTTAGACCAAGATGGTCGCGAAGAGCTAGCGGCAGATTTAGAACCGCGCGACAAACTCAAATTTAGAGACAGCAAAAAATATAAAGACCGCATTGCTAGTGCGCAGCGTAACACCGGTGAAAAAGATGCGTTAATCGTAATGAAAGGCGAGCTAAAGGGTTTACCTGTGGTAGCTTGTGCCTTTGAATTTGCTTTTATGGGCGGTTCTATGGGCTCGGTTGTTGGAGCTCGTTTTGTTGCTGCCGTTGAAAAATGTTTAGCGGAAAAGCGTGCCTTGATTTGTTTCTCTGCCAGTGGCGGTGCGCGTATGCAAGAAGCCTTATTCTCGCTAATGCAAATGGCTAAGACTTCTGCAGCACTTGCTAAAATGCGTGAGCAAGGCTTGCCTTATTTTTCTGTATTAACTGACCCTACCATGGGCGGTGTATCGGCCAGTTTCGCTATGCTTGGTGATGTGAACATTGCTGAGCCTAAAGCCTTGATTGGTTTTGCTGGTCCGCGCGTTATTGAGCAAACGGTACGTGAAAAGTTGCCTGAAGGTTTCCAACGTAGCGAATTCCTGCTCGATAAAGGTGCTATCGACATTATTATTGACCGCCGCAACATGCGTGACCGTATTGCTGGCATGGCGTCTAAGATGATGGGCATTGTTACAACGGAAGTAGAAGTTGTGGTTGAACCTGTGGATTCGGATGAAGACTTAGGGGCTGCCATTTCGGCTAACGACAAAGACTAGCATGGCAACTGTCAAACCTTCTCAAAGCCGGTCTCTTGCAGACTGGCTTTGTTATTTAGAAAACCAGCACCATAGCGCGATAGACCTAGGACTAGAGCGAGTCGCTAAAGTGGCGCAAACCGGTCAGCTTACCCAGCTAAATGCGAACGTTATTACCGTGGCCGGTACGAATGGCAAAGGCTCTACTTGTGCCTTGCTTGAGCAAATTTTGTTAGCACTGGGCTATAAGGTGGGCGTGTATAGTTCACCACATATTCTAGATTATCGCGAACGTGTAAGAATTAATGGCGAACTCCCCCCAGCTAGTGATTTTTGTGATTCTTTTGCAGCTATCGAAGAACTGCGTGCTGAAACCAGTTTAAGTTATTTTGAATTTGGCACTTTAGCAGCCATTTGGTTGTTTGCTCAACGCTCTTTAGATTATGTCATTCTAGAAGTGGGCTTGGGAGGAAGGTTAGACGCCACCAATATCGTAGAGCCTGATGTTAGCGTTGTTACAACCGTTGCTGTTGATCATGTTGATTGGTTAGGCAGTGATATTCAGCAAATAGGCCGTGAAAAAGCGGGCATTTTTCGCAACAATGGTAAAGCAGTCATTGGGGACCCCGCTATCGTAAGTAGCGTGTTGGAATGCTCTAAGCAGCTTAATTGCCAACAACTTGCCGCGGGGCATGAATACTCTATATTACGTTCACAAAACACCTGGAGCTTTGAAGGTCAACGTTTGGTGTATTCCGCACTGCCATATCCCCGTTTACCTTTATCGAATGCCGCAACTGTAATTGCAGTGCTAGAGCAGCTTGAGCTTAGCCCTCAGCCTAGCTTATTGGCCGATGCTATTAGCAACTGGCAGCTGGCTGGGCGTTTGCAAACACTGTCGCAGCAACCGCTAGTCATTGCCGATGTTGCCCACAATCCACAATCTGCTGAATATTTAGCATCGCAGCTTCCCGAGTTAGCTCAAGGACGAAAAGTTGTCGCTCTGTGTGCCATGTTAGGGGATAAAGATATGGCATCAACGGTACAACCTCTTTTAGCCTTGGTGGATACTTGGCATATTAGTGGTTTGAGCGGTCCTCGAGGCAATGATGGCAGCGCCCTGGCTCAGAGCCTATCAGTTGCAAAGAGGGTTTATAAGTACCCAACGCTAGCAGAGGCATATACACGCGCACATAACAGTTTAGACGATGACTCGATGTTAATTGTCTTTGGTTCTTTTTTTACAGTTGCAGAGACATTAGAATTGTCAGCATCTCATCAGTAGCAGAGACTCAACATTGACTGCACAGTTTAAAAACCGCCTAGTGGGCACCATTATTTTGGTCGCCTTAGGTGTGATTATCATTCCCGACATTCTCGATGGTAAAAAAACGCGAGTAGAAGAAGAGTTCAACTCTATTCCGTTTGCGCCTAAAGTTGATTCTTTGCCTCCCTTACTTCTTGAGCTGCCTACTGATCAAGAAGCTGTAGATGTAGCTGACCTTGATGCTGGTGATGATGTGATTCCCAAAGAAGTTACTACTCCTTCTGAGCCGGCACCAGTGAAGCAAGCTGTGGAATTTAATAAACCCGCTTATGTAGTGCAGTTAGGCACTTTTAAAAACGCCAACAATGTTACCCGCCTTGTAGCCAAACTGCGAGATGCAGGTTTTCAAGCCCACTCTTTCCCAGAGCCAGCGGTAGAAGGAGAGTTAAATAGGGTGTTTGTGGGGCCTAATGTGTCTAAAAAAACGCTAGAGCAGCAGCAAGAAAAACTCAAAGAGTTAACCGGTTTGAGTGGCGCGATTCGCCAGTTCGACCCTTTATTTAAGTAGTATGAAAAAATACATAGACGCAATTTATATTTGTTTCTGGTAGAATTCGCAGCGTTTTTCAACAAGTAGAAAAATTTATGGCTTGGGTAGACTACGTCATTATTGGCGTAATAGTATTGTCGGCATTAATTAGCTTGGTTCGCGGCTTCGTTAAAGAGGCCCTGTCGCTGGTCTCTTGGGTAGCGGCTTTTTTCATCGCCAGTCAGTTTTATCACGACCTATCTAGTTATTTTACTCTTATCGAAAACCCCTATTATCGCAGTGGCGTAGCCATTGTTCTGCTGTTTGTCGCCACCTTAGTCCTCGGCGCTTTAGTCAACTATTTGTTTAGTCACCTGGTTAATTCCACCGGCCTTACTGGTACCGATAGGGTACTGGGTATTTGCTTTGGTGCAATTCGAGGGGCTTTAGTGGTAAGCGCTATGCTATTTGTATTGTCGTTTACTGGATTTCCGGAATCTTCGTGGTGGAAGGGCTCATTATTGATCCCCGAGTTCACCGTGATTGTTCAGTGGTTTTTTGAGTTTTTAAAAGATTCTTCTAGTTTTTTAGATAACTACCAATCTTAATAAGGAAAAGCTTCATGTGTGGTATTGTCGGCATTGTCGGTGCTAGTCCCGTTAACCAGGCGATTTATGATGCGCTAACTGTTATACAGCATCGTGGTCAAGACGCCGCGGGTATCGTTACTATTACCGAAGGCATGTTTAAACAACGCAAAGCCAACGGATTGGTAAGAGATGTGTTTGAAGTAAAACACATGCAGCGTTTACGTGGCAACTTAGGTATTGGCCATGTGCGTTATCCAACGGCGGGTAGCTCTAGCGCTGCCGAGGCACAACCTTTCTACGTAAACTCTCCATTTGGTTTAGCACTTGCGCATAATGGTAACTTAACCAATGCAAAAGAGTTGCGTGAGCAAATGGCTAAACGCGCTCGGCGTCACATTAATACCACTTCGGATTCTGAAGTGTTGCTTAATGTATTAGCGCACGAGCTAGACCTTATCGTACAAGATGAGCTTTGCGAGAAACAAGTATTCACTGCTATCTCAGAGGTGCACAAGAAAGTTCGCGGTGCTTATGCTGTGGCAGCCTTGATCATTGGCCAAGGTTTAGTGGCATTTCGTGACCCTAACGGTATTCGTCCGTTAGTATTAGGCAAGAAAGTGAGCGACGACGATGCCTCTAAAATGGAGTACATGGTTGCTTCTGAGAGTGTTGCTTTAGATGCAGTTGGTTTTGAGTTTGTACGCAGCGTTGCGCCAGGTGAAGCTGTTTACATTACTGAAGATGGCCAACTGTTCACTCAGCAATGTGCTGAAAACCCTGCTCATAACCCATGTATTTTTGAATATGTGTATTTTGCTCGTCCAGATTCTATTATCGATAAAATCTCGGTATATGGTGCGCGAGTTAATATGGGTACCAAGCTTGGTGAGAAAATTTCGCGCGAATGGGACGATCTAGATATCGATGTAGTGATTCCAATTCCAGAAACTTCATGTGACACAGCGTTGCAAATTGCTATGCACTTAGATTTACCCTATCGCCAAGGTTTTGTAAAAAACCGTTATATTGGCCGTACGTTCATTATGCCAGGGCAGACCCAGCGCCGTAAGTCAGTGCGCCGCAAGCTTAATGCTATTGACGTAGAGTTCAGAGGCAAAAATGTATTGCTGGTTGATGACTCCATCGTACGTGGTACTACTTCTGAGCAGATTATTGAAATGGCCCGTGATTCTGGCGCAAACAAAGTCTATTTTGCTTCTGCTTCACCAGAGATTCGTTTCCCTAATGTTTATGGTATTGATATGCCATCAGCAAACGAGTTAGTGGCTCATGGTCGTGAAGTAGATGAGATTTGTCAGCTCATTGGCGCTGATGGTTTGATCTTCCAAGATTTGGATGATTTGATTGAAGCTTGCCGTCAAAGTAACCCTGAAATCCAAACCTTCGAAACCTCGGTATTCAATGGCAAATACGTAACAAACGACATTGACCAAGATTACTTGGATTACTTGGACCAGCTGCGCAACAATGATGCGCAAGCGATACAGGCTCAAGAAGAAGTGGCGAGTTTAGAGTTGCATAACGAAGACAGTTAACTCGATCCAGTTGCTGTTTGGATGATAAAAAGCACCCCTTGGGGTGCTTTTTTGATAATTAGAATCTACTGACGTTTAGCGAGAAAATTCTTTCTTACTAAATTCAACTCGCTCGTCTGCGGTGCGGTTTATACCTTCGCTGATTTGCTGTTCTACCAACTTCAGGCGTGGCAATATACCTTCACCATTAGCAATTTGAATGGCTAATCCCGGTCGAGCATTTAGCTCTAGCAGCATAGGGCCGTTAGATTTATCTAACACCATGTCTGTGCCCAAGTAGCCCATTCCAGACATCTCATAGCAACTCGACGCCAACTCTAACAAACGCTGCCAATGAGGCACAACTAACTCTTTAAGGGGGCGATCTGTATCAGGGTGTTTTTCTATCGGTCGGTCAAATTGTACAGCGTGTAAAGCTTGCCCGGTTCCAATGTCTATACCAACTCCCACAGCGCCTTGGTGGAGATTAGCTTTACCGTCTGAAGCGGCAGTAGACAGGCGCATCATCGCCATTACTGGATAGCCTTGGAATACGATTACTCGTACATCAGGTACGCCTTCAAAACTAAAACCTTCAAAGCAGGCATCAAATTCTATTAAGGCTTCAATAACCGCTACATCAGGGCTACCACCTAAAGAAAACAAACCCGCCAATATATTAGAGCAATGGCGTTTTACGTCTTCTTCATGAGTAGGGGCGCCGCTAGGTTTAAAAAACACCCCAGACTCTTGTTTAGTAATAACTAAAATGCCTTTACCACCAGAGCCTTTAGCCGGTTTGATAACAAAACCGGAGTGCTTTTGTAGCAACGGAATAATAGATTGAATATCGTGCTGAGTGCGCACCACACCAATTAAGGCTGGAATGGTGACATTATCGCGCTGGGCAATAATCTTGGTTTTAAGTTTGTTATCAACCAAAGGGTAGAGCTTACGCGGGTTGTACCGGCTAATGTAGCCGGTATTGCGCTGGTTCATCCCCATGATGCCCTTGCGGGCCAGCTTAAAAGGACTGGTGAATTGATTAAACATCAGTCCTCCTTATTCGCTAATGGTTGAAAGCGACGAAGTTCTAGTAAGCGGTAACCCGTGTAGTTACCCAATATTAAAATGATGCCCAACACAATGAATTGAACGCCCATAAAGTTGAAAGTTAAGTGACGAACGTATTCGTTGTTCATCGCTAAGAAGGCCAATACAGCAACCAGTAAGCTACCGCCACCTTGTAGTACCACTTCTTTAGGGCCTTCTTCTTCCCATAACACTGACATACGTTCAATGGTCCAAGAAAGAATAATCATCGGGAAGAAGGTGATTTTTAGACCTTCGGTGAGTCCCACTTTAAAGCTCATGACACTAAAGATTGAGATGATGCCAATCACGGTGATAATTACCGCCGATATTCGCGAGACCAGCAGCAAATTGAGGTGGGATAGATAGCCTCGAATCACTAAACCAGTGCCCACTACAATAATGAAACCAATTAAGCCCGTCATTAATGAGGTTTGCATAAACGCCATAGCAATAAGCACTGGCATAAAGGTACCAGAGGTTTTTAATCCCACCAATACGCGAAGCAACACCACAATCAGCACCCCGATAGGGATCAGTAAAATGCCTTTAAACAAGGCTTGCTCTTCAAGGGGCAGGCTATCAATGGAAAAATTCAGAAAGTCAGCTTCGCTAATTTTGGGGGCGACTGCCGATTGGGCACTCTGCTCAACCAGTAGCATAGAGAAGCTCACTTTAGAGTCTTTACCACCAACAACTTCCAACATGCTGTTGCCATTGTATTCCCAAAGAAGCGTATTCTCAGGTCGGCCTTGGATACCCGTTTTCAAGTCGAAAATTTGCCAATCGTTCTCGTCTTTAAATACTTGAATATATTCAGTAATGTTTTGGCGACGTCGACCATCTTCTAGCTGCAAACCTTTAACAATTCGAGCCGGTACATCTGCGTTGTTGAGTAGATCTACCACCAATCGGTTTTTAGGTTTGTAATCTAAAATCAACCCGGTGTTTTGGTTGGTTGTTGCAGTATCACCCGTTAAGGCTTTAATTAGTTCACGAGTGAAGCTATATGCATCGGCAGACAAGCCTTCGGCTTGTTTTGCTAAGTGATTTGCTGCAGTGAAATAAGGTTCTGGGTATTCAACAAACGGTGTGTCAGGCATTTGAGGCTGATAAATATCAGCTGCTTTGGGATCTACCAGAAAATCTACTTTATAGTACATTTCTTGGTGGCCTTCGGCTTCTCGCTTGGTCCATATTGCACGTGGGTTATCTTGATCGTTAACGAAAGATAAGCCATAGGCTAGCGAGGCGGTCGACTCATGAATACGGGTGTAACCCTGCTGAGTCATTGGCAAAGCAAGTACGGTTTCTACACTTTCGCCGTTAGCATCAAATTCAACTTTGGCTTCAATGGACCATATCTGGCGCTTTTCGCCAGGGAACCAAGGCACCTCAAATTGAACGTGGCGATACATTGTCATGCTTATTCCTATCAGCATGCAAAGTGTTACGATGAAATAAAATATACTGCGAGAACTCATGGGCATTAATCCTTAAATGTCGGCTTCGCTTGTGTGAACTTTTGGCTTATATCAACCACGCTAATGTCTTTCAGGAAGCTACGTCCTAGTAACACCGGATAGCTGAGGTGGTTGCGGTCGGTAAGGGTAAATTGGGCTTTTTCTGAAATAGGCCCAAGTTTAACTAACATAGATACCACAGGGCGTTTATCTACAGTGTTGGTAGAGGCTTGAGTTACTTCAGCGGTTCTAATCACTGGGCGCTCTACAATAATGTCGGTATCAATGGTTTTGTGGCGTAAATTAAAGCGTACCCAGTTTTTACCGTCACGCTCAAATTTCACTATGTCTGTGGCATTTAATGATGAGGTTGCTGCACCAGTATCTATACGAGCTTGAAAAGCGTGTTTTTGACCTTGCAGGCTTACCCATTCAGATTCACCAAGTACAGTTTTATTGCCTAACTTGTATGATGCCTGCTTGCTACAACTAGGCGCGGTAGCTTTATTCGAAGAAACCGGGGCTGGTACAATGGCCACTACTTTTTCTTCTAATTGGTCAAAGCGTTGTTGTTGAGCCGCTAATTGTTCTGAGATTGACTCACATTGGCTAAATACAGATGTTTGCTGAGCAGAGAGTGCAGACAGCTGTTCTAAGGTTTCGGTGTTGGGTTGAGAGGCTTGTTGGCTTGCACAAGCACTTAGTGCTAGAGACAATGAAATTATTGAAAGCTTTTTCATAGTTCAAATCCATTAGGCAAAAGTAATAACTGCGGTTTTAGTAATTGTTTTAGCATAGCGTATGAAAACTGTTTAGTCTGGATTAATTGCAATTAAAACAGCACGTTTGGGAGCAGGTAGACCTTCTACAGTTTGGCTTTTGTCGTTTGGGTCTAAGTAGTCGTTTAAGGACTCATGGGTCATCCACGAAGTACTGCGTTGCTCTTCGGTAGAGGTTAAATCAACGTCGACAACGCGTACGTCGATAAAGCCTACTTTTTCGAGCCAAAGTTTTAAGGCTGCAGTGCTAGGCAAAAACCAAACGTTTGGCATTTTTCCATAGCGCCCAGCTGGAACCAGTACTTGGTTTTCGTCGCCATCTACCACCAGTGTTTCTAGTACCAGTTCACCGCCTTTATGCAGTTGCTCTTTTAGTTGAATGAGGTGATCCATAGGTGAGCGGCGATGATAAAGCACTCCCATAGAAAACACCGTATCAAAGGCGCGCAATTTAGGTAGTTCTTGAATACCTAAGGGCAATAAGTGCACGCGTTGATCGTTATTGGCAAAGTTACGAATGGCTTCAAATTGCATTAAGAACAAGGTTGATGGATCGATACCGACAACAAACTCTGCATCATCACCTAGCATGCGCCACATGTGGTAACCGCTGCCGCAGCCCACATCTAATACATAGCGGTGTTTTAAAGGAGATATGTGTTTACGCAAACGTTCCCATTTCCAATCCGAACGCCATTCAGTATCTATCTGAATACCGTAAATGTCGAAAGGGCCTTTGCGCCAAGGATGAAGATGACGTAGCAAACTTTCTACTTTTTTACGTTCACCTTCGGGCATGTCTTCAGCTTTACCAATGCTCACGTTATCTTTGAGCTCGATATGTTTAGTGGTTTGCTGAGGGAGTTTATTGAGCACTCGCTGCCAGCGAGGAAAGTCGCCATGCGCATGCTCTTTTTGCCAATCGCCAAGCTGAGCGGGGAGTGTATAGAGCCAGTGTTTTAAGCGGTTTTTGGCAATTAATTGGTAAAAATCAGAGAAATCTATCATTGGTTACAAGAGCTTGATATTGCTTGAGTATATATAATCTTGATTGTAGCAAGTTTTAGCTGGTTCTGGCGAGTAAGCGCTAAACAGAATCGCTATCTCAGTTGTTTGTTATTTTTCTGGCTCACTGGTTAAGGTCAACTTTCAACCAAGCAAGCTGATGCTGACCATTTTCATTGAGAAAGCCGCTATCACAGACATTAAGATCTTTGCTCGCAATTAATAGTGTTTGTTGTTGATGCAGGCGAAAACCCATGTTGTTTAGTTGCGAAATATGCTGATTGTTGACAGGTTTATTGCTATTCAAAAACAACAGTAAAGGGCTGCGGTTAACCACAAAATCATCGTTTAAGACCTTAAGTAAATCTTGTGGTTCATTTACGCTAACGCTCGCTATAGCAAAGGTTTGTTGTTGGTAACGTGCTAAAGCAAAAAACGGTGGCGGTTCTAGCTCATTCTGGTTTGAACTGTAAGCACTAAGCCATTCAAAACTTTTCTCATGCCAAGCGTAGCTATAACGCTTTGTCTTAGACCTGCTTGAGCTAAACGTAATGCTTTTGTTGGGAAACGCAGAATGGCTATAGTTTTGCTTTGAAGCGTCGATAACTAAAGAGGGAAGGTTAGCCACTAAAATACTGTCTTGGACTATTTGCGAAAATTCAGCGCTCCAGCCACCTTGCTGAGCAATGCTGGCTGAGTTACTAACGCTGATAGTGGCCACAGATTGCGGGCAATCGTTGAGTAACAGTGAGTTAAAATCTAATTGTTCTACCTGAACCGCGGCTTTTACGGCAAAGCTTAAGCTCAAATAAACCAAAAATGTGCTGATAATTTTTAGATAAATCATAATTAGTAACATAGGGTTAGTAGATACAAACAAGATGCTAGCACATATTTAAACTAACAATCTTCAATGGCAAGTAATTAAAAGCGGGAAGCTAAAAGAGGGATTTTTATGGGAAACATGTCGATTAAACAGCGTTTAATCTTAACTATTTTGATTTTACTTGCAGTATTGAGTGGCGTACAGGCTTGGTTTCAAGCTCGCACTTTGTCTCAAGAAACCCGCGTTGATATTGCTGGGGATGCCAAGCAACTCGCACAAGCGGCAACTGACCAAGTAAGTTTGTGGTTTGATTCAAAGTTGGCGATTGCCAAAGGCATGACGTCAGATCCCAAAGCTGCAGGGTTTGTGGCTGATTTAGTACAAGCTAAGCAAAGTGGGGATTTCATCTATTTTTACTTCGGTAGTAGCGAAGGAAAAATGACCATGCATGATCCTAATGAAACGCTGCCCGATGGTTACGACCCACGCACTCGCCCATGGTATAAAGGCGCGCAAACTAATGGTTCATTTGTGTCCGACCCATACGTAGACGCTACTTCTGGCCAAATGGTTATTTCGGTAGCGCAAAGGGTGAGTGGCGGAGTTTACGCAGGAGATTTAGGCCTCGATGTAGTGACCGAGCGGGTACTTAACCTTGCCAGCGAGCAGGTATACCCGGTTATCGTTGATAAAGAGGGCTTAGTGGTTATCCACAGTGATAAAGATTTGGTGTTGAAAAAAGCCAGTGAACTGTCGGAACAATTTACAGCGAGTTTCTTTTCCGCTCAAGCAAGCTCATCGAAAATGAGTGATTTGGTGGTTAGCGGTAAAGAAAGCTTTGTAAACGTTACTCCGATTGAAGGTACCGACTGGTATTTGTTGTTTGTCTATGACAAACAAATCGCGATGGCTCCGGTAAGCGCCATGATGAAAAGCTCTATGATTTTTGCGGTGGTGTTATTTGTTATTATTGCGGTGGTGATGCTCAAAGTGATCAGTGCAATGCTAAAACCGATTGAGATTTTAGGTGGGGCGATTGACAAACTGTCATCGGGAGATGGAGATTTAACCAAGCGAATCAATTTAGAACGTAATGATGAAATAGGCTCTCTCGCCGCGGGTATCGACAAGTTTATCGATCAGCTACATGAGTTGATGAAAGAGATCGCTGAAGATGCCGACAGCTTGCAGCGTGCGGCTGCTTTAACCAATAGCTCTACCTCCGCTTCGAATGTTCAAATTGAACGTCAGCAGGGCGAAGTTACTCAGGTAGCGACCGCAGTGAATGAAATGGCTGCAACTGCAAATGAAGTGGCTAATAACGCCGAGCAAACCGCTGAGGCTGCGCGTGAATCAGCTGATTCCTGTGAGCAAGGTAAGGTGCTAATAGGTCGCAACCAACAACAGGTAAATAGCTTGGCTGGGCAATTAGATGGCGCCGCTGAAACGGTACAAGAGCTTGAGCGTAATACCCAAGAAATTAGCGACATTCTTTCAACCATTCAAGGCATTGCTGAGCAAACAAACCTATTGGCATTGAATGCAGCCATTGAAGCAGCTCGCGCTGGTGAACAAGGCCGAGGTTTTGCGGTGGTTGCTGATGAAGTACGTAACTTGTCGCAACGCACCCAAAGCTCAACCGAAGAAATTAAAGCGATGTTAGAACGGCTGCAGGGGAATACCCAAAGTACCGTTAAAACCATGGATGAAAGCCAACAGTTAGTGCAAATTAGTGTTGAAGAAGCCACGAAAGCGGCTGAGATGTTAGAGAATATCACTAACTCGATTACTCATATCAGTGATATGGCGACGCAAATTTCTAGCGCAGCTGAAGAACAACGTGCGGTAACTGAAGAGGTGGGGAGGAATACTCAAGGTATTCAGGATGCCTCGTTAGAGCTGGCGGAGCAGGCTGCTGGGAGTTCGCAGCGAGCCACTGAGCTAGATGCTATTGCCGACAAACTGCATAAAGAGGTTGGCGCATTTAAGTTGTAATGGAATAACGTTTAATTAAAGAGTCTGCTTAATGCAGGCTTTTTTATTTATGCCAGTAACAGTATTCCTGCTCCCCCCAAGCTTAGTAACATGATGTAAAGAGGTAACTTTACGACTCGCAGTAAAAAGAACCCTAATAACGCTAATACAAACTCTAGGTTCGAATGAATCGCGCTAGTGAATATTGGGTTGTAAAGCGCAGCTATCAGTAAACCAACCACCGCTGCGTTAACCATTTGCATTGCTGCAGAAAACTTCGCTTTTTGAGCCAGCGCTTGCCAAGCATCAACAAAAGCCAGTACCAGTAAAAAACCTGGTAGGAAAATGGCAATGGTTGCTAAGCTGGCGTAAACAAGAGGATTTTGTTGGCCGACCACTGCGCCTAAATAACTAGCAATAGTAAACATTGGGCCAGGTACTGCTTGTGCAGCAGCATAGGCGGTTAAAAACTGTTCTTGGTTTACATCCCCAGAAAGTGTTTGTTGCAACAAAGGCAGCACGACATGACCACCACCAAATACCCAGCTACCCGCTTGATAAAACTGACTAAAACTGTGAATGAGAGGATTTAAGTTTAGAAAAGGCAAAAACAGTAGTGCAATAAATACAGCTAAATATCCAAACTTAATGCTACCGGTTTTGTTTGTGATGGTATTGGTATTTGTTGGGGGCTTCGGTATCAATAGCTTTTCATTAAGTGCTAAACCTATCAGTGCGGCAAGAGCCAAACAAACCAGTTGGGTACTAAGTTGTGGGAACAGTAGCAAGCTGGCAGCGGTAACAAAACATGCTCCGCTTAAATACTGATTACTGCAAAACTGCCCATACATTTGTCTTACAGCATCAACCACTACTACCAATGCAGCAATTTTAAGGCCCGCGATTAATCCCATAACAATGGGATTGTTGTTACTGAAGTTGGCGGCCAACGCTAGTACCAGCATCAAGGCTGCCGAGGGCAAGGTAAAGCCAATAAATGCGGCAATTGCACCTAGCTTTCCTGCCCGGTGCAATCCAATAGCAAAACCCACTTGAGAAGAGCCTGGGCCCGGCAAAAATTGGCTAAGCGCGACTAAATTTGCATATTCTTGCTGGGATAACCATTGCTTGTTATCAACAAACTCTTGTTTAAAAAAACCTATATGGGCGGCTGGGCCACCAAAGCTCACTAATCCTAGGCGGAAAAAGGCGCTGAATACTTCAAATATTGCTGTCATAGTCTTGTGTAGGTAAAAGCAAAAGGGCATTTTATGACGGTTTTGTTACAGTTGTATTGCGAACCAATTCCATGTTTTTCGGTATACAATAATGACGATGAATTGAACCCAGGGAGGGATAATGCCTAAACGGTATAAAGTTAATTGCCTAGTGGCTAACTTAAGCGCGTTGTTAACAGCCATGGTTTTGCAAGCATGCAGCATTTCACCTCAAAAGGTCGAGCCCTCCTGTGAGGTTATTTTAAGCAGTGTAGACACGCTGCTGCATGAGCATGTTGGAAGCTTAAAAGGGGAGAGGGTGCATAACCAAGCTTCTTTACGACATAATCGCTTCATACATTTTTTTATCGGCAATCAAGATCTTGCTGAGCCATCAGCGCCTACTCAATCTCAGCTGATTGATTATATGAGCGAACTAGCGGAGCAAGGTCTAAAAGCTGAATGGAAAACGCTTGATGTAGACATAGCCAATGAATGGAAAGCGGAATATCAAATAACTAACCCAGAACAGACAATCGAACAGTGCATAAATGAATTGAATCAGCAGTTAAAAGGTCATTCACGACAAACCGCTGAGTTGCTAGCCACTATTCCTATGGATAATGACTACTCTGCCACTGCTAAGGTGTTTGGCTTATATCCACTAAGTTCGAAGGTATTTGCGAGCGCCATTGAGAAAGAACAACAACATTTAGCTGAGGATTGGTTAGCTGCTAGTCGCTCATCGTTATCTGGATTTACTGCTAAACAAGCGGCCTTATATCTACCGGAGCCAGCGTTAGCTAAAGTGAATGCCACAGATTTACAGCTTGATGCTTTTGGGCAACTCGCCAGTAAACAGCAACAAGCAACCTTATTTAAATGGTATGCACCGCAGTGGTTGATCGAGAACAACACTGCAGACAATGTACCTGGCGTGCCGGTTTGGCAAAAGCAACAATTGGCTTTTGAACACAGTAAACCACTTAGTTTTTCGCATATTACTTACGCTAGGCATAACAACCAAACTACTATCCAGCTCAACTACATTTTATGGTTTAAGCAACGCCCAAAACTTAGCTCAGTAGATTGGGTAGCAGGAGAGCATGATGCTCTCATTTTTCGAATTCACCTGACTAATAAGCTAGAAGTCATTGCCTACGACAGCATCCACCTATGTGGGTGTTGGTATACCTTGATGTTGCCACAGCGGCGTAGCTATCACGCTATTCAAGACAATAAAATAGAAAGTGTACTGATGCATCGCGTTAATGCTGCGGATAAAGTGCGAATAAGTATTAGTGCCGATACCCACCAAATAATTGATTTGCAGCCCACTGGCGACATTGCTGAAGTGGTGGCAAAAACCACCTATACCTTACAACCTTGGCAGTCGCTACTTACCTTAGAAAAAGGCCAAGGATATAAATCAATCTACGACTCTAATGGTTATGTGTGGGGCTCTGAACGTTTTGAACGCTGGTTCTTTTGGCCTATGGGGGTGAAACAGCCAGGAAGCTTGCGTCGTTTTGGTGACCATGCGATTAGTTTTGTTGGCGAGCGATATTTCGATCAAGTCCATTTGTTAGAAGATCTGGGTGTGCAATAATGTTGTTATCTTTAGTTACGTACCGACATTAAACCTATTGGGAATCAATGCAATGAGTTACGACAACAACAATATTTTTGCTAAAATTATCCGTGGCGAAATGGGCTGCCTGAAAGTGTATGAAGACGACCATACCTTAGCCTTTATGGATATAATGCCACAGGCCGATGGCCACACTTTAGTATTACCAAAAGAGTCTGCAGAAACGCTGTTTGAATTGTCGGAAGAAGGCGCAGCAGCTGTTATTAAAACCGTTAAAAAAGTTGCGGCGGCGGTGAAACAGGCGATGAACGCTGAAGGGATTAGCCTAGTGCAATTTAATGGCGCTGCAGCAGGTCAAACGGTGCCTCATTTACACTTTCATATTATTCCTGGCTCTTTAGCCGAAGCGCGCAGCCACGCTCGCGATATGGTTGATAGTGAAACTCTACAACCTTTTGCAGACAAAATTGCAGCGTTGTTAGCTAAGTAGGTATTGTTTCGTAAAAAAGGCGAGCACTATATAGCGCTCGCCTTTTATGATTCTGTGTATCTAGTGACTACTTTATAGCAACCAATGAGCCGAAGTTAAAACACTGAAACCACAGTTCGCTAGCGCTAAAGCCGGCTTCTTTAAATCGTTGCTTGTGTTGCTCAATAGTATCGGGCACAAGTACGTTATCTAAAGAGCTCCGCTTTTGGCTAATTTCCAACTCGCTGTATCCGTTAGCGCGTTTAAAATCTAAGTGTAATTCGCTAATTAGACTCTGAGTAGTTGGTTCAGCGAAATGAAATTTTTCACTCACTATCAATAAACCGCCTTTAACCATTCCGTTGTAGATCTTTTTTATCAAGGCTAAACGCTGTTCTTGCGCAATAAACTGCAGGGTGAAATTGAGCACGACCACAGAAGCATTGCTGATATCTACGTCGCAAATATCATCACAAATAAGCGTTACTGGCACTGAGCCACGAAAAGCATCCAGATGTTTTTGACAACGTTCTAACATGGCGGGGGAGTTATCTACTGCAACAATTTCCACATTGTTGTGTTTAACTCCACGGCGCATGGCTAAAGTCGCTGCGCCCAAAGAGCAACCTAAGTCGTATAACTTAGTGTCGGCTTGATGAAATTGCTCAGTTAAGTGGCCAATGGTGGAAACAATGTTGCTGTAACCTGGCACTGAGCGTTGAATCATATCGGGAAAAACTTCGGCCACTTGGTCATCGAAGCGAAACTCACCCAGTTGGGTAATAGGTTGGGAAAATAGTTTATCTTTGCCTTGCATGGCTAGTTCTCGTGCGGAAAATTCTATGATAATGAGCCAGTAATAGCTCAGTGGGTTATTGTAACCAGCTAAAGCGAGCTTGTCTTTGGCTATTTTAGATGCTTCTATAGATTTATTGCTCTATCGCTATTCTTATTTGTAGCTGCTTTCCTTTATACTATCGCCCTTTCACTAAATAATACTGCATAGCTGATTATTATTTAGGCTGAACATTCATTGAATTTTAAAACGTAAAACGGGAAAGGCCAAATGCGCACTGTTTACTGTGGACAAGTAACCAAAGAGTTAGTTGATCAAGAAATAAATTTAGTTGGTTGGGTAAATCGCCGCCGTGATTTAGGTGGCGTTATCTTTATTGACTTACGTGACCGCGAAGGCATTGTGCAAGTGGTTTTTGACCCAGATCGTAAAGATGTATTCGCTACCGCCAACAGCTTGCGTAATGAGTTTTGTGTCCGGCTTAAAGGCCGCGTTCGTGCGCGTCCAGACAGTCAAGTTAATGCTGACATGACCACGGGTGAAGTTGAGCTACTTGGCTTAGAGCTAGAAATCTTAAATCGCTCTGCACCACTGCCGTTGGATAACAATCAAGATAACTCTGAAGAGCAGCGTTTAAAATACCGCTATTTAGATTTACGTCGCCCAGAAATGAGCCAGCGTATGGTGTTTCGCGCCAAGGTAACGGGTTTCGTTCGCCGTTTTATGGAAGACAATGGCTTCTTAGACATTGAAACGCCAATTCTTACCAAAGCTACGCCAGAAGGTGCGCGCGATTATTTAGTGCCGAGCCGTACTCATAAAGGTCAGTTTTTTGCTTTGCCGCAATCACCACAGATTTTTAAACAATTACTGATGATGTCTGGCATGGATCGTTACTACCAAATCGTTAAGTGCTTCCGTGATGAAGACTTACGTGCCGATCGCCAACCAGAGTTTACTCAAATTGATATTGAAACATCATTCATGAGCTCTGACCAAGTAATGGCCGTGACTGAACAAATGGTTCGTGAATTGTTTGTCTCAATGTTAGACGTTGATTTGGGTGAGTTCCCACAAATGACTTACGCTGAAGCAATGCGTTTGTATGGCTCTGATAAGCCAGATTTACGTAACCCAATGCAATTAGTTGATGTTGCTGACTTGCTTAAAGACGTAGAGTTTAAAGTATTTTCTGGCCCAGCTAACGATGAGAAAGGCCGCGTAGCAGTGTTACGTGTACCGGGTGGTGCAAAGCTTTCTCGCAAGCAAATTGATGACTACGGTAAGTATGTAGGTATTTATGGCGCTAAGGGCTTAGCATGGATGAAAGTGAATGAAGTCGCTGCAGGCGTTGAAGGTCTTCAATCACCTATTCTTAAGTTCCTAAATGAAGAAGTTGCACAAGGCATTGTTGAGCGCACAGCTGCACAAGACGGCGACTTGATTCTTTTCGGCGCAGATAAAGCGAATATTGTTTGCGAAGCGATGGGTGCTTTACGTTTGAAAGTAGGCGAAGATCTTGGCCTAGTATCAGATGAGTGGCGACCGCTTTGGGTTGTTGATTTCCCAATGTTTGAAGAAGTAGATGGTCATTTCCATGCCATTCACCATCCATTCACTGCGCCAGTTGAAGGCGTGAGTGCTGAGGACTTAACCGCTTCACCAGAAGGTGTGTTATCAAACGCATACGACATGGTGCTAAACGGCTGTGAGTTAGGTGGTGGTAGCGTACGTATCCATAAACAAGATATGCAAGCTGCTGCGTTTAAAGTACTCGGTATTAGCGATGAAGAAGCTCAAGAGAAATTTGGCTTCTTACTGGAAGCGCTTCAGTATGGTGCTCCACCACACGCGGGTTTAGCGTTTGGTCTAGATCGCTTAGTAATGTTGATGACCGGTGCAAGCTCTATTCGTGACGTAATGGCGTTCCCGAAAACAGCCACTGCTGCCTGTCCGTTAACTAGTGCGCCAAGTGCTGCTAATCCAGTGTCTTTAACTGAATTAGCCTTAAGCGTTAACTTACCAAAGTAAGCGTTCTTTAAATTGCAAAAAGGCGAGCATAAGCTCGCCTTTTTTAATGTTATAGATTTACTTATTCAGCTAGTGATTGCCATTGGAGTGAGCGCTTGTTTGTGGAATATGAAACAGCGGGTGCAAGTGAATAATGTTGCCACTTTTATCCAATAGCGCGCCTTTTTCATTGCAACGCAAATAAAACTCTAATGCCGCTTCCTTAGTGACTGGGTGACCAAAAAAGTAGCCTTGTACTTTGTCAAAGCCGTTTTGCTTCAACCAATTAGCGTGTTCAAGTGTTTCTACGCCTTCTACCAAAATCTCGTAATCTAGGGTGTACATTAGCTTGCGCATGCTCAGTACAATGTTTTGAGTGGCTACTGAGGTGATGGCATTGTGGCCAAATTCTCGATCAAATTTAATCTTATCGCAGGCAAGGTTGCTAAGGTAACTCAAAGAGGTAAAGCCTTTACCAAAGTCATCAAAGGCAACTCTAATGCCTGCACCTCGAATTTCGTTTAACTGGTTTTTAACTTGCTGATAGTTTTGTACGGCGACACTTTCGGTGATTTCAAGCTCTAACAGATTACTACCGATACTAATGGTTTTATATTTGCTGATCAGCTTTTGAGCGAAATTCTTGTCTTCAAACTGACGGCCACTAATATTAAATGCGATGGTTAAGCCGCTGTAACCTTTAGTATTTAACTCTTCTAATAACGCTAATGACTTATCTATGACCCAATAACCTAGAGGAAGGATATGGCGGCCTGATTCAACGGTATCGAGAAATTGACCAGGGTTCATTAAACCTTGAGTAGGGTGATTCCAACGTAGTAGCAATTCGAAACCAGTGACTGCTTGTTGTTTCATTGAGACTTGCGGCTGTAAGTATAGTTCCAGTTCGTTGTTACTCATGGCATTTTGGAACTGATTTTCAATGGTGAATACCATGTCATTCTGACGGGCTAACTCGATATCGAAGTGGGTACAGCAATTACGCCCTTTACGTTTAGAAGAGTACATTGCTAAATCAGCATATTTAACTAATAACTGCGGCTCGTACTCGGCTTGTTTTGCGGTGGCGATACCAATACTGAGCGTCACCTTCATTGAAACTCCTGAGATGGTAATGTCTCGAGAAATTTCTTGTGCAAGGCTATAGGCAAAACCAAGCACGCTGTCTTTGTCTTTTTTGTTAATCAGCAGCGTGAACTCATCGCCGCCTAAGCGGAAGGTGCTAGATGCAAACTCGCTTAAGCGCATAATGCGTTTAGCGACTTGTACCAACAGTAAATCGCCAAAGTCATGACCTAAGGTATCGTTAATGGTCTTAAAATTATCTAAGTCAATGTAGATAAGGCTTAACTCGTCGCCTTGGCGTTCTGCTTCTTTTAGCGCTTTACTGAGTTGTTCGAGAAAAGCAGTTCGATTTGGCAGTTCGGTAAGTGGATCTTCCATCGCCATTTTCTCCAATACTTTGGTATTGGCGGCAATGCTCGATCGCATTTCAGAGAAACTATCGGCTAGCTCGATAGAAATATGATCAAGTGAGTCAAATTCGTCATTAAATAGGTGCAGGTTGTTTTGCGGTTTGTAGCTCTCATCTTCTAATATCGTTGGCAAGCTGGCAGCGTGATAACGAAGTTTATTTAAGGGACGGCGCATTAGCATTAAGCCAATAGCAATGCTTAAAGCCATGGTGAGCAATAACAAAATAGAAAGCTGGTTTTCGAAGCGGGTTTGCAATTGTATTTGGTCGCTCCAGTCTTTAAGAATAACCAGTTTTAAAGTGCTGCTAGCACTGTTCTTAATGGGATAAAGTTTGCCAACAATGGTTTTGTGTTCAACCTGAAACTCCATATTGGCATGGTGGCGGTACTCAATAGCACTATCAAACCATTGTTGGCTAAGGGCTTGAGTATTGGTCGCCAGTAAAATGCTTTTGTATAAGGGGCGATCTAAATCGACGATGGCCAGTTCAATGTCATCTCGCTGGGTTACTTTGATTAAGGCATCTGCTAACTCAAGTTGAAACGCTAGAATGCCTTGTTCTGAACTACGGGTACGAATAGGCAAAGAGATCCACAAATAGCACATCTCGCTGCATTGTAATAATTGCATGGGTTTAGAACGCAGTGTTACCTGCTCTAATAGCTCTTTGGGGGGCGGAGAGTCAGAGGCGCTGCAGGTGTAATTGTCTACCTCAAAAACCGTACAGCCATTCACAATAGGCAATAACCATTGCAGCTCTGGGAGTTGGCGAGTGAGGTACTTCTCTAATTCACTCATATTCTCCGCTTTACTAAACAAGGTTTGGGCTTCAAACAAGTAGGTAATGCTGTCACTTAATCGTTCTATTTGGTCATTAAATTCTAGCGCGTAGTTGTCTAGGTAGCTGAGCTTAAGTTGTGCTTGCTGATTCTGGTAATGCTCCATTGCGGTGAAACCGAAGATGGAAACAACAAAGCCCGCAGCTAGCACAAGTGCAACGGTCATTTTCAAACGTACGCTAATATAACGTTGTTTTAAATTGATTAAGGGGAACTTACTTAGCTTCATTGGCTATCCCAAGGTTAGTACTTACAGCAACGAAACATTAATAGATTCATTATTAGTTAAGCATAGAGCGATTTATTAAAAGCGGTAGCTAAGTTGTAAGGCGAACAAGCGCCAGTATCGCTCAGGGTTATTGTTTCGTTGTGGATTTAAGTCGTTTACAGGGGGGAGCATTGAGGTACCAACAAACCAGTGATGCTCAAATTTGAGTTGGAAATTCTGGTGAAAATTCCAAGTCGCGCCAATGGCGAAATCTTCTAGGTCTCGTAAGTTCTTTTCTATATCGTCGTCGATAAAGTGGCTGTTATCGTAACGAGCTAGTAGGTTCCATTGTTGGTTGATAATGTAAATCCCTTGAACATAGTAGGCATTCATATCGATGCTTCCGTCAAACAATGGCTCGAGACCTTGAGCTGGTTGGTTTTTCCCTTCTGCATAGGTGCCACCACGGCGCAGAGTAATTTCACTGGTTATTTCAAATTTCTGTTGAGAATACTGTAGAGAACCAATGTATTGATCAGTATCAATAGTAAAATCTAAGGGAAGGTCAAACGGACTTGGGTTTAGTGAATCCTCTAGGTGCATTTTTAAGCGGCGATATTCTAAACCTACATACCAGTTTGCTGTTGGGCGCATAGAGAAATGCAGCGATGTATTCCATTCGCTTTCAAATGTCCCTTCTTGGTCTTGACCAAAAAAACGGCGACTAAAGCTTTCATCAAAGCTTTCCTTACCTATCGACGCTGCAAACTTATATTCTTGACCGCCCAACGAAAAGTAGTCGATGTCCATACGCAATCCGTCGGCTCGCAAGCTTTGCTCTTTCAATATATGTGGGTATACCGACAAAGGTAATACAATGCTTGGTCGCGTAAACGGCACGTCACGTGTTTCTCCATAGATGCCATTGCTAATTTTGAAGCGCCCGAGCTTAAACCCAATATCCCAATCTTCATGGCTAGGGATTTTGTAATTTAAGCTGAGGTAGTCAACTTCAATGCCTGACTCAAACCAATCTCCAGTTTCTTGAGCTATGACCAAGCCTGATACCGACCAGTTTCTATTGATTAGCCAATAGCCACGTAACCCTGCTTCTAATAATGGGCCGCTGTCGCCTGAGTTGTATCCGTAGTAATTATTGGCGTTTACCCCAATATAACTGGCAGAAACAAATCCGCCCCAAGAGACTTTGCCTTGGCCGTATGCAGGAACTGCGATGGTGGATAAACTAGTCAACAATAATAGAATGAAGGTCTTCATTGCTCACCTCTTGGCTGACATATCCAATTGCGTTGGGGTTTTTAATAATGGTATCGAGCATTTCTTGTTCGGAATCTACGATGGTGGGCGCAATAGCTGTACCCGTGTATATTTGGCGTTCCCAAATTCGGCTGAGCTGGTAGGGGAAAAGTTTAAGCGCGTCTAAGCAAAACTGTTTATGCAATTCACTATTATCTTTCATCACGACCAGTTCAATAACTTGTCCGTCGGGCCAATTTTTTTCCCTTAGTGAAAAGATCGAACGAATTTGCTTACTGCTCAATTCAGCTTGTTTTTCTGCATGACTTATCACCCACACCTGTGCGTGCATGGGTATGCTAAAAATGAGTAAGAAAAGAAGCACAGTGACTTTTTTGAGGCTTGAGTTAAGCCGCAACAAGCTAAGTAAACTGTGCCAATAAATTACAATCATAGCCTTCCGTGGTTAGCTTATAACTATTGATAAAATGTTAATTCTCTTAAATATAGGCCAATTTTTTCAATAAGTTAAGTGAAATCATCTTTTGTTTAACATTGCCTAAATATTCGGCAGGAAATTATCCTTAATGGTTGATATTTAATGTAATTATCAATAGTGGTGAGGCTTTGGTGTCTTCTGGGTCTTATATATTTATGTAATATTATTGAATCCAGCTCTATGTTGTGACTAATTGCTGATGTTTTTATTATTTTTATGTGGGGAGATCGTAGAGTTATTTCTAAACAAATATGTAACAAATTGATATAATTGAACTTATGTTAAAAGATCGAGATCATTTATCAAACAGATAGTGCTAGGCTTGGTCGCTTCTTAGCGTTTATCATCAATCAATAAGCATTTATTGGAGAACGCCATGGCAGGTCATAGTAAATGGGCCAATATTAAGCATCGTAAAGCGGCTCAAGATGCTAAAAGAGGCAAGATTTTTACTAAGTTTATTCGGGAGCTTACGGTCGCAGCCAGAGAAGGTGGCTCAGATCCAGATGCTAATCCTAGATTGAGAGCCGCTATTGATAAAGCCTTATCTAATAACATGACGCGCGACACGGTAAATCGTGCGGTACAGCGCGGAGCTGGAGAGTTGGATGGGCAACAGCTAGAAACGGTGATTTACGAGGGATACGGACCCGGTGGCACAGCGGTTCTTGTTGAAACGATGACCGATAATCGAAACCGTACCGTATCTACTGTAAGACATGCCTTTTCCAAAAGCGGTGGCAACTTAGGTACTGATGGCAGTGTTGCTTATCTATTCGAAAAGAAAGGTATTATTTCTTACGCAGCGGGTAGCGACGAAGAACAAGTAATGGATGCAGCCCTAGAGGCTGGCGCTGATGATGTTATCTCCCATGAAGATGGAAGTGTTGACGTTTATACTTTGCCTAACGATTTTGGTGTAGTGAAAGACGCCTTAGATAATGCGGGTTTAGAGGCGGTTAATTCAGAAGTTACCATGATTGCCTCTACGCAAGCTGAATTAGATTTAAGCACTGCTCCAAAGTTGTTACGACTTATTGATATGCTGGAAGACGATGATGACGTGCAAGAGGTGTATCACAATGGTGAAATATCAGATGACATTGCTGAGCAACTGTAAACTTTCGTGAGTATTATTCTAGGCATTGATCCGGGCTCACGGATCACCGGTTACGGTTTGATAAAGCAAGCCAATGGACGAATCGAGTATTTAGGCAGTGGCTGTATTCGCACTAGCGAAAAAGAACTGCCGTTACGTTTGAAGCAAATTCACGCGGGTGTTAGCGAAATTATTGCCCAGTTTTCTCCTGATGAATTTGCCATTGAACAAGTGTTTATGGCTAAAAACGCTGATTCGGCACTCAAGTTAGGGCAAGCTCGAGGGGCAGCAATTGTAGCAGCAGTAAGCCAAGATTTACCCGTTGCTGAATATTCAGCAAGGCAAATAAAACAAGCGGTGGTAGGCACTGGCGCGGCCGATAAAAGCCAGGTTCAGCATATGGTGACTCAGCTGTTGAGCTTGTCAGCGAGCCCACAAGCCGATGCAGCCGATGCTTTAGCGGTGGCACTTTGTCATTGCCATACTCGTCAAAGCCTTATCGGCATGGCGGGGAAAGTGAGAGGCACAGTAAGACGACGTTTACGCTAGCTATTGCCTAAATAAACAGCAGCTAAGTGATTTTTTTTTATTAATTGCTTAACACGAATTGAAACCAGAAAGTTTGACCCAATATATTGCTGATAGAGTTTATTAGCTAAGGTAAAGAGGACGACATGACCTTAGAGCGTTCAGAACGTTTTGAAATTCCCGTATTACCCTTGCGCGATGTTGTGGTTTATCCGCACATGGTCATTCCTTTGTTTGTTGGTCGTGAAAAATCGATTCGTTGCTTAGAAAGCGCGATGAGCCAAGACAAGCAAGTATTATTAGTCGCGCAAAAAGATGCCAGCAACGACAATCCTCAAGTGGAAGACTTATACACTGTGGGTACTGTGGCTAATATTCTGCAACTATTGAAACTGCCAGACGGTACAGTGAAAGTGCTGGTCGAGGGCAGCCAGCGGGCTAATCTTGAAGAAATTATTCAAGAGGATGAGTATTACATTGCTGCTGCAGAGTATGTGGTGTCTGCTCAGCCGGATGAAAAAGAACAAGAAGTCATGGTTCGTTCAGCAATAAGCCAGTTCGAAGGCTATATAAAGCTGAATAAAAAGATCCCGCCGGAGGTGCTTACCTCGGTGTCTGGTATAGACGATGCAGCGCGCTTAGCTGATACCATGGCTGCACACATGCCGCTTAAGCTTGAAGACAAGCAGTCGGTGCTAGAGTTAGCCAGTATTCCTGAACGTCTGGAATACTTAATGGCGATGATGGAATCTGAAATCGATTTGCTGCATGTGGAGAAAAAAATCCGCGGTCGCGTTAAAAAGCAAATGGAGAAGAGTCAGCGCGAGTACTATCTCAACGAGCAAATGAAGGCGATTCAGAAAGAGCTAGGTGAATCTGAAGATGGTCAAGACGAGTTTGAGCAACTGTCTCAACGTATCGACGAAGCCAAGATGCCAGAAGAAGCTAAGGAAAAGACCTTAGCTGAGCTAAATAAACTCAAAATGATGTCACCAATGTCTGCTGAAGCGACCGTTGTACGTGGTTACGTAGATTGGATGCTGAGTGTGCCGTGGGTTAAACGCTCAAAAGTGAAGCGTGACTTAGCAAAAGCGGAGCAGGTGCTTAATCAAGACCATTACGGTTTAGAAAAGGTTAAAGAGCGCATTTTAGAGTACTTGGCAGTACAAAGCCGAGTAAACAAATTAAAAGGGCCAATACTATGTTTAGTTGGTCCTCCAGGTGTCGGTAAAACCTCGCTTGGTCAATCAATCGCTAAGTCTACCGGGCGCAAATACGTGCGTATGGCCTTAGGCGGCGTAAGAGATGAAGCCGAGATCCGCGGCCACCGTCGTACTTACATTGGTTCAATGCCGGGTAAGTTGATTCAAAAAATGTCTAAAGTAGCGGTTAAAAACCCTCTATTTTTGCTTGATGAAATCGACAAAATGGCTTCAGATATGCGTGGCGATCCGGCTTCCGCTTTGCTAGAAGTATTAGACCCAGAACAAAACAACAGCTTTAACGACCATTACTTAGAAGTTGATTACGACCTCTCTGATGTGATGTTTGTGGCTACCTCAAACTCAATGAATATCCCTGGTCCTTTATTAGACCGTATGGAAGTGATTCGTTTATCAGGTTACACCGAAGACGAAAAACTAAACATTGCTAAGCAACACTTAATTAGTAAGCAAATTAAACGCAATGGTTTAAAAGAGTATGAGATTGCTATTGAAGACAGTGCCATCATTGGCATTATTCGTTACTACACTCGCGAAGCGGGCGTGCGAAGCTTAGAGCGAGAGATCTCTAAGCTATGTCGCAAAGCAGTAAAAGAAATTTTGCTGAACAAAGACACGAAGAAAGTTGAGATTAGCCAAGACAACCTCAGCCATTATTTGGGTGTGCAACGTTGTGATTATGGTAAGGCGGATGAAAATAACCGCGTTGGCATGGTGACGGGTCTAGCATGGACCGAAGTTGGTGGTGACTTACTCACCATTGAAACAGCCTCGGTACCGGGTAAGGGCAAGCTTAGCTATACCGGTTCTTTAGGCGACGTTATGCAAGAGTCTATTCAAGCTGCGATGACAGTGGTAAGAGCACGCGCCGATAAGTGGCGTATCAATAACGACTTTTACGAGAAGCGTGATATTCATGTTCACGTACCTGAAGGTGCAACACCTAAAGATGGTCCAAGTGCAGGCATTGCCATGTGTACCGCTTTGGTGTCGAGCTTAACGGGTAACCCGGTTAAGGCTGAAGTAGCAATGACCGGTGAAATTACCTTGCGTGGTGAAGTTCTGCCCATTGGTGGCTTGAAAGAGAAGCTGTTGGCGGCGCATCGCGGTGGTATCAAAACGGTTCTTATTCCGCAAGAGAATGAGCGAGACTTAGAAGAGATACCAGAAAATGTTATTGGTGACCTAAAAATCATTCCAGTTCGCTGGATTGAACAGGTTCTAGAAGCGGCTTTAGAGCAAAATCCTGAAGGCTTTGAAGTAAAAGCTTGAGTCAATGCAAATAAACGATATTCAATCGTAAAATAGTACTTGCCAGCCTTGTTCAAGGGCTATAGCCTAAGGCTGGCAAGGAAGCCGTTGATAATTATATTGATGGTGAAAAATTAACTAAATGTAGACTGACGAACCTCATTCTGAACCGTAATAATAGGGAAGCTTTCCTGCGGTAAAAAGAAAAAGGAATAACAACAAGGGGAACCAATTGTGAATAAAGCTCAACTCGTAGACAAAATTGCTGAAGGTGCAGATATTTCTAAGGCCGCTGCCGGTCGTGCACTTGATTCTTTCATCGATGCCATTTCTGATACTTTGAAAGACGGTGATAATGTTGCCTTGGTAGGTTTCGGTACTTTCCAAGTGAAAGAACGTTCTGCCCGTACTGGTCGTAACCCTCAGACTGGTGCTGAAATTCAAATTGCCGCTGCTAACGTACCATCGTTCAAAGCCGGTAAAGCGTTAAAAGACGCAGTAAACTAAACAGTCAGGCGCAATTGCGATCTGTCAAAGGCGCATCCTCTGATGCGCTTTTTCATTATTTAATGTGGTAAAGAGTAATTAAGCATGTTGGAAAAGCTCCGTGAAGGAAGCCAAGGTCCGGTAGCCAAAATCATCCTCGGTCTGGTCATTTTATCTTTTGCTCTAGCTGGTGTAGGTAGCTATATAGCTACACCTAGTGAGCAACTCGCCGCTGAAGTTAATGGCGAGTCCATTAGCCGTGCTGAATTTGATCAAGCCTATCAAAACGAACGCGGACGATTAGAAAGCCAGTTTGGCGCTGCATTTAGCCAACTAGCGGCTGATCCAAGCTATATGGCACAGTTCAGAAATAACGTTCTAGAGCGTATGATCGGAGAGCGCTTGCTTGACCAAGCTGCCGAAAAATACGGTTTACGCGTGAGCGATGAGCGAGTTAAATCGCAAATCTTAGGTATGCAAGAATTCCAAGTAGATGGTAAGTTCGATAACGAACGTTACCTTGCTGTGCTTTACCGCGCGAATCTTCAGCCGAGTCAATTCCGCGATATGATTCGCAACGACTTAACCCGTCGCCAGTTACAGCAAGCCTTATTAGGTAGTGAGTTTGCGCTTCCAAACGAAGCTGAGTTGTTGGTTAAACTCAATCAGCAAACCCGAGACGTACGTTATGTAACGGTTCCGGTGGCTAATTTTGCCGCTCAAGAAGCGCCAACAGACGAAGAATTAAAAGCCTACTACGAAGAACGTAAAAACACCTTCAAAACTGAAGAGTCAGTAGATGTTGAATTCATCGTGGTAGACGCGGCCAAAATTGCAGACAGTATTGTTGTTGATGAGCAAGATATTCAGCAATTCTACGAAGCTAACAGCCGAAGCTATACTCAGCCGGAAAAACGTAAAGTTGCGCATATTCTGATTGGATTTAGTGGCGATGAAGCTGCCGATAAAGCGAAAGCTGAAGCTTTATTAGCTAAAGTCCAGCAAGGTGAAGACTTCGCTACTTTAGCAGCTGAATCATCAGACGACACCTTTAGTGGTCAAGAAGGCGGTGAGCTAGATTGGTTTGAGAGTGGCGTAATGGCGCCTGAGTTTGATGCTGCTGCTTTTGCCTTGGCCGATAAGGGCGATGTAAGTGAGTTAGTTAAAACTGAGTTTGGCTTTCACTTAATTAAACTGATTGATGTGCAAACAGCGCAAGTGAAACCGCTTGAAGACGTGAAAGATCAAATTAGTCAGCGTTTACAACAAGAACAAGCTCAAAATGCATTTTATGAGCAAGCTCAACGCTTAGCTGAAGTGTCTTTTGAAATTCCTGACTCTCTCGTTGATGTAGCCAGTGAAACAGGGCTAACTGTTGAAACCGTTAAAGGCTTAACTCGTTCAAGCGCTAACGCGATATTGAGCCAACCTCAAGTGCTTAGCCAACTGTTCAACCTAGACTTTATTGCTGAAGGCTTAAACAGTGAAGCCATTCAACTCGCGGATGATAGCTCGGTAGTGGTGCGCGTAATGGCTCATAAAGCTGCCGAAGTTAAACCATTCGAAACTGTTGAATCGCAAATTGCTAGTGACTTAACACTTTCTCGCTCTAATCAAGCAGCCCAAGATTATGCTGATAGCCTTATCGCCGCCCTAGAGTCTGGAGAAGGCTTAGACGGCTTGCTTTACGAGCAGAATCTAACTGTAGATTCTAAAGTAAAAGTTGCTCGAGATAGCCAAGACTTTGAACCACAAGTGGTTCGTCATTTATTCATGATGGCTAAGCCTACTGAGCAAAAAGTAGCGAGTCGTATCGCCACTATGAATGGCGATCAGTTGGTGATTCAAGTCACTGAGGTGAATGAATCTAGTTCAGTGGATAGCAGTGAAGCCGATCGTTGGTTAGAACAGCTTAGCAGCGTAAAAACTGAAGCTAGTTATCAAGTATTGATTGATGTCTTAAAAAGCAAAGCAGAAATCCAAAACTTGTTGTAAGCTTATCTCTTACGTAAGATACTGAAAAAAGGACGTTTTACGTCCTTTTTTAGTTTTGGGAGATTGTCTTGAAAAAGTCCTTGGTATTAATTATTGCCTTATTTGGGATCTGCTTAGGCGTGTTGTCTTTCGTTTACTTTACTTATCCAGAGCTTATAGGCGTGCAGCGAGAAGTTAAAGTAAATCCGATTGTTGGTGCTTGGGAATCAGAACATGCTTTCTATGGCAAGAAAGAGCGATTAGTATTTACTGATGATGGTCAGCTTAAATCTGGCAGCAGGGTAGCCACTAAGTACAAGATAAATGGTAATAAAGTCATTGTTACTTCTACCGATAGAGTGGTTGAATATCGGGTCTCTAAAGATGGTCAGCGTTTAGATGCATATTTGCCAAGGGTTGGCAGAGTTCGTTATACCAAAGTAAATTCCAGTCAACAAAATTCAAATCAAAGACAATAAAAAGGCCTCTAAAATAGAGGCCTTTTAAAAACAATTGTTCTGAGTTAATTAGATGGCTTTAACGTCGAATGGAACTAAAGTATCTGCGTCTGCATCGTAATCAACACCTTCCACCCCAAAACCAAACAGTTTTAAGAATTCAGCCTTGTAGTACTCATAGTCAGAATGCTGTTTAAGGTTTTCAGTGGTAATTTGTGGCCACAGATCAACACAGGCTTGTTGGATGTCGTCACGTAGCTCCCAGTCATCCAGGCGTAAACGATTGCTTTCATCTACCGCTGGCGTAGAACCATCATTGCGGTACAAACGCTCATCGAATAAACGATAGATTTGTTCCATACAGCCTTCATGCAAACCATGTTCTTTCATGATTTTGAATACCATTGATATGTACAAAGGCATCACTGGAATAGCTGAACTCGCTTGAGTGACCACACTTTTAAGTACCGCTACATTCGCGCTACCTTGTTTGGTGCTTAGCTTTTCGTTTAGAGCGCTGGCTGCTCGGTCTAAATCCATTTTGGCTTTGCCTAATGCGCCATCCCAATAAATAGGCCAGGTAAGAGCGGTGCCAATGTAGCTGTACGCAACCGTTTTACAGCCTTTAGCAAGTACACCTGCTTCGTCTAATGCCTTAATCCAAAGCTCCCAATCTTCGCCGCCCATTACCGTTACAGTATCAGCAATCTCTTGCTCGGTTGCGGGTTCAATGCTGGCTTCGATAATTGTATCTTTATTGGTGTCTACAGCGGTTGCTGTGTAGGTATTACCAATAGGCTTTAAGCTCGATCGGATTAACTCACCGCTATCGGGTAATTTGCGTACCGGAGAGGCTAGTGAGTAAACCACTAAGTCAATTTCGCCTAAGTCCTGTTTGATTAACTCAATAGCGGCTTCTTTTGCCTGATGAGAAAATGCATCACCATTAATACTTTTGGCATAAAGGCCAGCTTCATGCGCTTTTTGGTCAAACGCTGCTGCATTATACCAACCTGCAGTACCGGTTTTACGCTCGGTTGCTGGTTTCTCGAAAAAGACACCAATGGTTGCAGCGTCACTGCCAAATGCAGCGGCAATGCGTGAAGACAAACCGTAACCGCTTGAAGATCCTACTACCAATACACGCTTAGGGCCGTCTGTAACTTTGCCTTTTTGCTTGGTGTAATTAATTTGCTCTTGCACGTTGGCTGCGCAGCCTACCGGATGAGTGGTTGTGCAAATAAAACCACGGATCTTTGGTTTGATGATCATGCTAATTCCTTAAACTTGGCCAAATAGTTAGCGCTAAGTATATTGTTGTTTCAACGCTAAAAAACGCAATGATTCTAGCATGTTTGCTATTAAAGTGGCATTTAGCCTAGCTGATCAGAGCAGTTTATTGAGCACTCTATTTAAAACCCGTTATTCTTAAGTGATAGCACAATCAGATTTGCTTCTAGCGCTGCTATCAATTGGTGTCGCTAGAATTTTACTGGCTAGCCTTGGCACTTTTCTGATATAAACTTAATATCAAATTAGCAAAACATTATCCTATAGAGATAGTGGCTATACTAAACGCGATGCTTATTAAGCAACTATAAAAACACTTAAGGGAATAAGGGTTAAGCTTTTGAAAAACAAAATACTTCCGACCAGTATTAAAGGAAAAGTAGTTGGGTTACCTACTAGCAAAACAACCCAACATGCCGCCCAGAAAAAAGCGGCTGAAATTGCCAAACACTACGAGACTTATTTTCAACCATTGGTTGCACTCAGTGATGAGGATGTGGGCAGTGTTTACCGTTTGCGCCACGATGTTTATTGTGAAGAGTTAGGTTTTGAACCAGTAAACTCCGAGCAGGTAGAACGCGATGAGTTTGACGATTATTCTGATTATTGCTTGGTTCGCCATTTATCGTCTGGAACTTATGCCAGTACCGTACGAGTGGTATCACCAACGGGCGACCAATTGCTCCCATTAGAAAAGTATTGTGAGGGAGCGATTACTGACGACGATCTACACCCGCAAAATTTCGCTAGAGAAGACGTATGTGAAATATCACGTTTAGCATTACGCGCTACTTTTAGACGACGTAAAACTGATAAGTTTGTTGATTCAGCTACCGGTGGCATTAACGTAGCCGAACTTTATGAAGAGGAGTTGCGTTGTTTCCCGTTTATTACTGCAAGCATGTATTTAGCCGCTACGGTGTTGGTTGAGAGGCATAATATTAAGCATGCTTATGTGATGATGGAGCCTAGGTTAGCGCGCAGTACTGCCTTGTTAGGGATTAAATTTCAGCAAATTGGTCCTGTGGTTGAGTATCACGGTCAACGTGCGCCTTATTATATTACTGCAGAGAAAATCCGTAGCGATTTACCGATTACGCTTAAGCCTTTGATGGATATGATTGAACGCGAAGTTAATCTATCACTATCAATGAGCTCTGTTGTAGGGGCGCAAGAGTCAATTTTGTATCGTGGTAACTCATAAAACTATCGCGATGTTATTTACGGAAAGCATCTTGGTAGGCATTTAATAAACGTTGACTCAGCTCGTGTTCGGGCTGAGTAAAAAATAGCTCCGTTGGCCTGAATTCAACGGCTTTTCCTTGCTGCATTACCAATACTTTATCGGAAAAGTGACGCACCAACCCCAAATCGTTAGAGACGAAAACATAGCTGATCGCAAAGCGTTGTTGTAATTCAATTAGCAAGTTAATAATTTGCGCTCTTACCGATACATCAAGTGCCGCAATACTTTCGTCAATAACAATAATCTTCGGACTTAAAATCAGCGCTCGAGCTACCGCTATGCGCTGTTTTTGACCACTCGATAGCATGTTGGGATAAAACTCAGCATGTTCTTCAAGTAAACCTACCAGTTTCAAAGTAGCTACAACCTTTAGTTGTTGCTCCTCGGTACTTAGGCCGGTATTTAACATCAGTGGTGCAGAGAGGATCCGGCCAATGTTAGAACGGGGGTTTAAAGAGCTGGTAGGGTCCTGGAAAATCATCCTTATTAAGCGGCAGCGGCGAGTATAATCTCCATACTTTAAGGCCTCGCCATTTACAAAAATATCACCGCTACTGGGTTTATTAATGCCGGCGAGTACTTTGGCGAGGCTAGATTTCCCAGAGCCTGATTCACCTATAATTGCCAAGCTTTCACCCATATTGAGGTCAAAGCTAATATCATCTATTGCAGCAAAACGTTGGCGACTTAACCAACCTTTATGCACATACACGTGCTGCGATAAATTTTTAACGTGTAAAAGGTTAGCCATTTACAGTGACCTTTTTTTCAATATTGAGCGGGTAGTGGCAAGCATATTGATGGCCTTTTACTTTCTTTAATTTAGGTTGAGTTACGCACTTACGTTGGGCTTTAGGGCAGCGGGGGCCTAGCCGACAACCAATAGGCAAATGCTGCAGTGCTGGAATAGAGCCTGGCAACCCTGGGAGTAGGGCTTTTCTATCGAAAGGTTGGCTGAATTTAGGTGCGGAACTAAGCAAAGCATTGGTATATGGGTGGTGACTATTGCCTACCACTTGTTCTGAACGCCCAACCTCCACCATTTGGCCACAATAAATCACGCTAATTGTATCGGCTAAATCGGAGAGAGTATTTAAGTCATGGCTAATTAACAAAATAGCCGTATTGTTAAGCTTATTGAGTTTGTGCAGCAAGCGAAGAATTTGGCTGGCAGTAGTGACTTCCATCGCGGTAGTTGGTTCATCAGCGACTAACAGCTTGGGTTGCCCAGCAATGGCCATGGCAATCATTACTTTCTGGCATAAACCATCAGACAGTTCATAAGGATAACTGCGCATTACTTTATGGTGGTCTTTAACGCCTACCTTATGCAATAAGGCTTGCGCCTGTTTTTTCCGCCATTGAAAACGGCGCCAAAATCCCCCTTTGATATTGTGGCAAGGGATCGCTTCTTCAATTTGTTTACCCACTTCTTCTGAGGGATCTAAACAAGAACTCGGTTCCTGAAAGATCATTGCTATTTCGTGACCGAGTACCTTGCGCCGTTGCTTAGTCGTGAGCTGAAGAAGATCTACATCACCTAAGCGCATTCTGTCAGCTTTTATAGTCCAGCTGGGTTTGGTGACTCCTAGTAAGGCTTTAGCAATTAAACTTTTACCAGAACCTGACTCACCCACTAAAGCTTTAATTTCGCCTTCAGCCATGGTTAAGCTAACGCGGTCTACCGCCTTAACTTTGCCGGTGGGAGTATCAATTTCGATAGTCAGGTTACGAATGTCTAGTAAGGCCATTAGTCGACTCCTTCTAACATCGCTTGGCGTAAACCTTCGCCCACCATGTTCACACTTAAGATACTGGTCATAATAACAAAGCCGGGTAGGGTAACGGTCCAGGGGGCTGAGAATAGTAAATCTTTACTCCCCCCTAACATTGCACCCCACTCGGGCAGTGGAGCCTGTGCGCCAATGCCAATAAAACCTAGGGCGGTAATATCAATTAACGATGAAGAGAAACTGCGGCTTATTTGAAACACGATTGAGTCTGCAATATTGGGTAGTACGCCGTGTTTCAAAATTCGATAGTTGGTCGCACCATCAAGTCTAATTGCGGTAATGTATTCTTTTTGAATTTCGGTAGAAACCGCAATGTAAGTGAATCGAATAAACTGGGGTATTTGTGCTAAAGCGATAGCGATTAAGGTGTTCTCTAAACCCGTACCCAAAAACGATACCACCATAATGGCAATAAGCAGCGAAGGTATGGATAAGGCCGTGTCCATCACATGGTGTAAAACGCTAGATTTTACGCCACGGCTCATGCCTGAAAAGATGCCTAGAGGAATTCCAATTAGCGCTGCAAAGGTAACAACAATTAAGCCGCCACCAAAGGTGAGCTGGCAGCCGTAGATGAGGCGGCTTAACACATCACGACCTAAATCATCGGTGCCAAAAAAATTATCAACGTGACCGCTTTGATTCCACGAAGGTGGCTGTAATAAATTGTCGCTTTGAAAATCTAGGGTATAAGGCGCAATCAGCGGGCCAAACAGCGCTAAGCCAACAAAACCCAGCAGTACCCAAAAGCCAATCATTGCAATGGAGTTATCTTTAAAACGCTCTAATACACGCTGGAGAGCGCTAGAGATGGTCGTTTCTGCAAATACATTAGTGTTGAGCATAAACTTCTCTTCGGCGTAATGGATGTATTAGCGCGGTAAACAAATCGGTGAGTACAAAGGTAATAATTACCAAAGTGGCTACAGCCAACATTCCACCTTGAATCGCCACATAATCTTGTTGGTAAATACTGGATATTAACCAACGTCCAATGCCAGGCCAGGCAAACACCACTTCAAGAACCATTGCCATGGTAAGTACGTTACCAAATTGAAGGCCTAAGCTGGGTAAAATGGGCGGTAAGGCATTATGTAAAGCGTGGCGAGTCACTATTTGCCATTTTGATAGGCCTTTGGTCGCTGCAGCTTTAATATAGTTTTCGCTCATCACCTTCGCCATTGAGTTGGATAGCTGGCGTATTACTTCTGTTGTCGGTACTACCGCTAATACAAGAGTAGGTAAGGCTAAATGGCTAACGATGCTCATTAAGGCTGGCCAACGCGCTTGAGGTTCTAACCACATGACATCGATGATGCCAAAACCGGTAATTTGAGGGATCTCTAACAGTAAATCGTAACGACCAGATACCGGGAACCAACCCAATAACAGTGACGAGTTCATCACTAACAGTAAGGCTAACCAAAATACCGGAATACTGTAGCCCACCATTGTAACGCTAAGGATTAGGTTTCTAATCCAGTGTTGGTGATAAATACCGGCTAACGTACCCAGTGGTATACCCACAATAAAAGACAGCAAAAAAGCAGAAAAGCACAGCTCTAAAGTGGCGGGTAAAAAGCTAATCAGTTCATCAAATACTGGTTTGCCGGTAATGCTAGATACACCCAAGTCGCCGTTGAGGTTATTCCAAACAAAGACTAGGTACTGGCTTAACCAATTACCGTCTGTTTCAATAAAGATGGTTTGATTCTTCTGAAAGAAAAAAGCAATTAAGTTGATGATTAAAAAGGTAATCACCAGTAGGTTAATTCGACGAATAAAGTAACGTAACATGGCTTACTTCCTATAGGCGCTGCTAAAAGAAACGCCTCCGTATGGATTCCATGTAATACCACTGACACTGTTATTATACGAGTACATTTTAAGCGCATGGGTTAAGGGAAGTACGGGCACATCTTGCTCAATAATTTCTTGAATTTTATAGTAACTTCTCACACGGTCCGCTAATCGCGGTGAGGTGGTGGCAGCATCGAGCAGCTGTTCGAAGTGCCCATTACACCAACGGCTATAGTTGTAACCTTGTTCTACCGCTTCACAAGCAAATTGTTGACGGAAAAAATCATCGGGGTCGCTATTATCGGTAGACCAACCCACTAGCAGCATATCGTAGTTAACACTTGGAGCCAGTAAGTAACGGCGAAGCACTTCCCAATCAAATAATCTAACGTTTACTTGGTAACCATCTTTCACCAAGTCATTACGTATTAGTTCTGCGGTTTTGTGGGGCTGTGGGTTATAACTTTTCGCTTCATTGAGTACCCACAATTCAATCGGTTGTTGTTTGGCTTTTTCGATATAGGGGTATACCAAAAAATCTTGCTCTGGTGAGCGAGCTTGGTGGCGATAGGCCCAAGAAGAAGCGGATAACATTCCATCGGCAATTTCAGCGGTATTCAAATAAACGGAATCTACAATTCGTTGTTTGTTGATTAAGCCTGCTACATTGCGCCGAACGCGCACATCGGCAAACGGTGGCTTTTGAGTATTAAAGGCCAAATAAGAGACATTTAATCCCGCCTGAACTGACACCAACAAATCATCACGTTCTTTAAGCACTTCTAACTGATTGGCAGCTGGTTGAGCCATTATATCGCATTGGCCTGTCAGTAATTTGGCCAAACGAATAGAAGACGTAGGAGTGATATCAAATACCAACTGCTGCATAGGTGGAGCGCCACGCCAATGCAGCCAATGGCGGTAGTAACGAATAAAGTGATCTTTACGTTGGCTGGCGTAATAAAATGGGCCGCTACCAATCGGTTGCTGATCGAGTAAACCTAGCTGATTTTTGTCATTCAGCTGTTGGGCGTACTCTGCAGACAAAATAACTGCGTAATCGCTGGCCAGATTTGCCAAAAAAGCAGCGTCAGGTTTTTTTAGTACAAATTCGATGCTGCTATTAGATAGCTTGTTTAAGGCTTGAATATTGTTGCCAAAGCCAATGTTATTGAAAAACGGATAATCGCCATTGGCTAAGATATAAAGCGGGTGCTCAGGGTTTAAAATTCGCTCAAAGCTAAGCATTACATCATCAGCATTCAAATTACGGCTTGGAGAGAAGTAATCGGTTTTATGAAAATGAATACCTTGGCGTAAGTCGAAGCGATAATGTAAGCGGTCTTCACTAATGTGCCAATTGTTCGCCACACCACCTACCAGTTGCTGAGTGATAGGGTCGACTTCAATTAGGCGGTCGTATAAATGCCTAGAAGTCACCGCAATAGCATTCATAGAACTTTCTAACTGAGGGTTAAATGTGTGCGGAGCGGTCTCGGTGCAATACACCAAGCCGAGTTTTTTTACGTCTTGTTGCTGTTCACAACCAAGCAGCAAAAAACTTAGACACATCATTGTGCCGAATGAGAATGCATTCATGTGAGGCTGATATCCTGATAACTGCTTGATAATTTAACATTAACCATCTGCTTATCTCAACCAATGATGGACTTAGCCTTGGGTATTAATTTGATGTTTCTTGATCAAACCCCTTAGTTGATGGTAGCTGATCTCTAAGGCTTGAGCGCAAAGGGTTTGTTTATAATGGTGTTTTTCTAAGGTATCGATAATAAGTTTTTTTTCAAACTCAGCGACTTGCTGCGTAAAACCTAAGTGTGAATGGACAACTTGGCTTTCATTGTTTGGTTCTGCAACTGGGCGCCAAGGTGAAGCAAAAGGGTCAACGTTAATCGCCTCTACTTGCCCCTTAGCATTGCTATTTTCAACTACAGCGCGCTCTACTACATTTTTTAACTCGCGAATATTACCTGGCCACGAGTAGGCTTCGAGTTGTTGTTTAACCGGTGTAGTGAAACTAACTCGATTGTTTAAGTTAAGTTCGTGGGCAATTTTTTGAGCGAAGTGTTCGGCTAACAAACAAATGTCTTCGGCTCTATGACGTAGTGGCGGCAGGGTAATCACCGCAAAAGATAAACGGTCTAACAGGTCGGCTCTAAACTTACCTTGGGTGACCAAACTGGGAAGGTCTTGGTTAGTTGCACAAATTAAGCGTACATCAACATCTATGGTTTTATTACTTCCAAGACGTTCGATTTGATTGTATTCAATGGTGCGTAATAATTTTTCTTGCACCTCAGAGGGCATGTTGGCGAGCTCATCTAAAAACAAGCTGCCTTTATCTGCTTGCTCAAAGCGCCCGATACGTTGCTGAGCGGCACCAGTAAATGCGCCAGCTTGATGACCAAATAGTTCAGACTCAATCAAATTGGGATTTAAACTAGCGCAGTTTAGGCTTAGGTAGTGCTTGTCCCAGCGCTCAGATAAATAGTGTAAACGCGCTGCAATTAGCTCCTTACCGGTCCCACGTTCGCCAATGACTAACACTGGGCGGTTAAGTGGGGCAAGCAAAGACACTTTATCAAGTACTTCTAAAAAGCTGGGAGCATTACCTAGTAAACTTGGGCTATTCATTGGCTATATAGACTAACTTTTGGTTAATTTAACTATAACTTCGGCCGAGTAATTTGTCACTTTTCATCTAAATTTATAAATATCATGAGCTTACATAGTTGGCACAAGAGTTGTTATAGCTAGTTAGTCAATCTATAACACTTAGCCGTAATGATTAACGGTTTAACTTTTAGTCGTAAGGGGAAATACCATGGGAATGTTCACTCGTTTAGCTGACATCATTAATGCCAACATCAGTGCCATGTTAGACAAGGCGGAAGACCCACAAAAAATGTTGCGCTTAATCATTCAAGAAATGGAAGATACTTTAGTTGAGGTGCGCGCCAGCACGGCCAAAGTACTTGCCGATAAAAAGCAGCTGATTCGCAAAATCCAAATCTTAGAGCAGCAAGCTGATGATTGGCAGGGGAAAGCTGAGTTAGCACTTAGTCGTGAGCGGGAAGATTTAGCGCGTTTAGCCTTAGTAGAGAAAAAGCACATTCAGGAGTCTATTAAGATCCAGCAACACGAGCTCAGCTTAGTAGATGATAGCTTGCTACAGTTACAACAAGAGATAGAACAGCTTGAGTTAAAACTTACCGAATCTCGCAATCGTCAAGCTGGTTTACTCGCAAGACAAACCACGGCTAAAAACCGTCATGCAGTAAGACAGCAACTTGATAACGAACGCGCTTTAAAAACCCGTGAAAAATTTGAGCAATTTCAAGCTAAGATTGATCAACTAGAAGCAAAAGCAGAAGTATTGGGTAACGATGGTAATAACCCAGACTTAAATAAACAGTTTGCTGAGTTGAGCGCTGATGCTGAAATCGCAGAAGAACTGAGTAAGTTAAAAGCTAAGTTAGAGCAACAATAGGAGAGCATATGCTTACTGTATTGGTAACCCCGTTAATATTGTTTATGGCGATTGTGGCTCCTTTGTGGCTGATTCTGCACTACAAAAGCAAGCGACAAGTTGAACACGGCATTAGTGAGCAAGAGCGAGAGCAATTAAACGCCATCGCTACACGCGCCAAAGATATGTCTGCTCGGATTCGTGCTTTAGAGAGCATTTTGGATGAAAGTGTACCGCATTGGAGGGAGCGCTAATGTTTGATAAACCTTTATACCGCGATCCCCGTAAAGGAAAGATAGCGGGAGTATGTGCCGGATTAGCGCATAGTCTTGGCGCAGAAACCTGGTTAATTCGCATTATTGCGGTTACCGTCGCCATTACTAACTTAGGTTTGTTTCTGATTATCTATGGTGCCGCTTGGTTGTTTATGGACAAGCGACCTAGTAACCAAGAAAGTGACGAATCAGTGACAATTAAATCAAAAGTGTGGCAACGAGGGGAAACGCCAAGCCAAGCTATAAATGAACTTGAGCATCAATTTGATGGTTTTGAGCAACGTTTACGCAAAGTTGAGAAGGTGGTTACCGCGCGTGATTTTGAACTTCATAGTCAGTTCAAAAACTTATAAGTTAAACGTGAAATAAATTTGTTCAGTTCAAAATAACTCAAGTGAATGTTAAATGACGCTTGGGTTATGTTGGCTTTTTTGGTTAGACTAAAGAAGCTTCGATAGAATTCGAGCTGTAATAAGTTGCTCAATAGGAGAGTTTTTTGCGTTTAGTATGGATTGTAGGAGAGGGCGGTATGTGGTGCAGCTGTGAGTTTTTACAGGCACTCCAGTTACTGTCTCGGTCGCTAAAACTAAAAGCAGGCGCGTTATGCGCATAGAGCTAAACTGTGAGCAAAACACCCAAGTTTTTAGCGCAGTATTGGCAGTACTGGTTAAACATGGCTTGGCCCTGCAAGCGATGCAAAGTGTAGACAGTGGGCATTTATTCCTCCACCTTACTGAACTTGAACTTCCCCTTACTCAACAATTACTTAGTGAGTTTCGCTACTTAAATGGTGTGTCTGATGCGCGAATTGTATCGGCCTTACCTTCAGAAGTAGAGCATAAAGAAGTACAAATTCTGCTCGATAACGTGCCGTATCCGGTAGTGCTTATCGACAAACTTGGTCAAATTCGTCAATTCAATCAAGCCTTTGAGCAATCTTGTGGAGATACCCAACAGCCTTTATCTAATAGCGATATTAGTAAGTTTTTGCGAGGCTTTAGTGTACAGCGCTGGTTTGGCAGTGGCTCAGGCAAGCGCGAATTAGTAGAGATCCAGCTTAGCGGTCGGGTTTATATGGCCGACATTATCCCTCTCTCAGAAACCGCATTATTCTCACATCTGCCTGGTGCTATTATGCTGTTTAAGTCAGCGCACTGGTTAGAAGCTAGCTTTGATTTATCGCAAATTGAATTAGGCATTAGCGAAGGCCGCTTAGTGGCCAGTAGTGACGAAACTAATAATGTTCTCAATAGTTTAAAACGTTTAGTTGACCACCCTATGCCCACCTTACTGTTTGGTGAAGCAGGCGTTGGTAAACGCTTTTTAGCGCGCTTACTTAATGAGCTTTCCATGGGCAGTGACGAACGTTTTTATTCTGTTAGTTGCCATAGCCAAGAATACAGTCTCTCTGAACAATTGGCTGAAATTGCCGCCGAGCAACCTAATACAGTTCTGCTCACTAATATTGAACGTTTGAAAAGTAATGAGATAGAAGACGCTGTTAGTTCACTCACTGCGCCGCAGCTCGGTATAAAACACTTGTTGTTTTCAAGCCGCTATAGCCCAGAGCAATTAGCCGCGTTGTGGGGGGGCGATTATTATTATTCGATCATCAAAAACAGTATTAGTGTGCCTCCATTACGACAACGTAAAGAAGACATTGTGCCCTTGGCGCAGTCTTGGCTAGATTTCCAATCAGCTAAGCATCAAGAAGTGTCTCCTCCATTAGGGCGCGAGGTAAAGCGTTACTTGAGTTCCTTGAGTTGGCCGGGAAATATTCCGCAGCTATACCAAGTATTACAAGACTCTTTAGAAGTAGGCAGCTTAAAGCGCTGGCAAGTGAGTGATATTAAGTATCATCATGAAAAAGTGGTGGATAACGTCAGTATAGAGAGCTTGTTGCAGCAAGACTACCACTCAGCAATGGGCGAGTTTGAGCACCTTTTACTGAGTTATCATTATCCACAGCACCCAAGCTCACGACTGCTGGCCAAAAAACTGGGTCTTTCGCATACCGCAATTGCCAATAAACTTCGTGAACATAATATTCGTAACAAAACTGATTTAGATAACTAGTTTCGCCAGATTCGCAGCTGAAAAGCTCGATCTGTGGTTTACCCTTGCGCTGGTTTTGCTATGATGCGGCAATCAAAAAAATAAACTAATGCAATGGAGACGCAAACACAATGAAGAACTATAAGATCGCCTTATTGGCCGGCGACGGCATCGGTCCTGAAGTAATGAAGCAAGCGGTCAAAGTACTTAAAGCGGTTGAAGCGCGTAACCCAGAAGTAGCATTTGAACTTAACGAAGCCTTGTTTGGTGCGGTTGCCTACTTTGAAACGGGTAAATCTTTCCCTGCTGAAACCATCAAAATTTGTGATGAAGCTGATGCCATTCTTAAAGGCACCATTGGCTTAAATCATGAAGATTCAAAGAAAATCCCAGTAGACGAACAGCCAGAGCGTGGCGCTTTGCTACCGCTTCGTCGTCGTTACAATACCTACGCAAACTTCCGCCCTGTTTACCTTCCAAAAGAGCTCGCTCACTTTTCACCTCTTAAACAAGAAGTGATTGGTGAAGGTATCGATATCATGATCATTCGTGAGTTAGTGGGTGGTTTGTACTTTGGCGAGAAAGAAGTGGGCAAAGACGAAAATGGTCAGCGTTACGTGCGTGAAGTGCTTGAGTATGACGAAGGCCAAATTCGCGACATTCTAAAAGTAGGTTTTGAAACTGCGCAACGCCGTAAAAAAGTAATGCACAATATCCATAAAAGTAACGTATTGAAATCAAGCGTACTATGGAACGAAATTTTAGAAGAAGTTGCCGTTGATTATCCAGATGTAGAAGTTAAGCACATCTTGGTAGATGCAGCAGCCACCTACCTATGTTTAAACCCTGGTATGTTTGACACCATGGTGATGGAAAACATGTTTGGTGATATTTTAAGTGACCAAGGCGGCGGTATTTTAGGTTCGTTAGGCCTTATGCCTTCAGCGTGTATGGGCCCAGAAAAGTCTTACTACGAGCCATCTCATGGCAGTGCTCCAGACATTGCGGGCAAAAACATTGCTAACCCTTACTCAATGATTGGTTCAGTAGCATTAATGCTAGAAATGAGCTTTGGCATGGAGCAAGAAGCTAAAAATCTTTGGCATGCAATGAAGTCGGTATTTGCCAATGGTTACGGCACGCCAGACTTGGCAAAAGGCGAAGATGCTAAACTTATCGACACTGACGCCTTTGGCGATATGGTGGTTGATGAGTTAAACAAAGCCCCTCGCGTTTAATTGCCAATACCCTTAATAACCAGCCTACGGGCTGGTTTTTTGTTGCTGCTACTCGGATGTCTTTATGATGAAAAAATCAACCAAAATTGTCAGTGCTGGACGCGATAGAAAATGGACTCAAGGCCTTGTAAATCCGCCGGTTTCTCGCGGTTCTACGGTTGTGTTCAACAGCGTTAAAGAGATGAAACAAGCAACCGCTAAACGTCACGATAAAACCTTGTTTTATGGGCGTAGAGGCACTCAAACTCATTTTGCTTTTCAAGAAGCAATGGTAGAGATTGAAGGTGGAGAAGGCTGTGCGCTTTACCCTTGCGGAACGGCTGCGATAAGTGGTGCATTGTTGTCGTTTTTACAACATGGTGACCACCTGCTAATGGTGGATACTGCTTATGAACCTACACGAGATTTATGCGAGAAGTTGCTAACTCGCTACGGTATTGAAACCACCTATTACGATCCCTTGATTGGTGCTGGTATTAGTGCGCTTATTCAAGCCAATACCAAAGTCATCTTCCTAGAATCTCCTGGTTCGCTCACTATGGAGGTGCAAGATGCACCTGCAATAGTGGCAGCAGCACGCGCCGCAGAGCAAGATATTGTGGTGATGCTTGATAATACGTGGGCATCGCCACTTAACTTTAGTCCTTTTGATTTTGATATTGATATCTCTATTCAAGCGGCTACCAAATACATAGTGGGCCATTCTGATGTAATGCTAGGTACAGCAGTGGCTAATAAGCGCTGTTGGGACCAACTTAGAGAGAATTCTTATTTATTAGGGCAGTGCACTTCGCCTGATGATGTTTATTTGGCCATGCGCGGCATGCGCACCTTAGGTGTTCGTTTAGCCCAGCATGAGAAAAATGCTTTAGAAGTAGCCAATTGGCTGGCTACCCGTGACGATGTTGATCACGTTCGCCATCCGGCATTAGCAAGTTGCCCAGGGAACGAGTTTTTCAAGCGTGATTTTCAGGGTGCTTGTGGTTTGTTTTCTTTTGTTATGAAAGGTGGCAATCAAGCAGCCTTAACGGCATTACTTGATGGAATGGAACACTTTAAGATGGGCTATTCTTGGGGTGGATATGAAAGCCTAATAATGGGAGTTAATGGCGTTGATAAGCTTCGCACTGCCACTCAGTGGCAAGCGAGCGGCACCTTAATCCGTGTTCATATTGGTCTCGAAGACACCGCAGATCTTATCGCCGATTTAGAGGCTGGTTTAGCGAGATTTAATGCTCAGCTGTAAATCGAATGGTTGTGATAAAAAGCCACCCTCCTAGGGTGGCTTTTTTATTTGTAGTTATCACAATTTGATAACATTTGCGTTCTGAGCTTGTTGCTTGCAGAAGCCTTTGTTAGCGTTTAGTAACAACGTTAAAACAAAAAGCTGAGCAAAGGACTGCCGATGTTTAATCCATCTTTACCTAAACTTCATTCGCTAACGGTGATATCTATAAGCCTAATACTGGTCGCCTGCGGTGGCGGGGGGGGAAATGATGCTCCAGCTCAGTCTTTAACTGGTCAGCAGTTGTTTACTCAAACTGACGCTGGTGGCAATCAGTTTTCTTGTAGTACTTGCCATGCCATTGCTGAAGACAGCCAAGGCTTGGATGACCAGCAATTGCACCGTCCGGCTCACTCATTACGTAATGTAGTAAATCGCAATGCCTTCTATAACGGCAGCTTTAGTGAGTTAATTGATGCTGTAAACAACTGTAGGGTAGATTGGATGGATGCCAATGCCTATAGCGATACCAGCGAGCAGTGGGGGGGATTACAGCAATACTTGCAAAGCTTTAGTGATGGTTCGGTTGCTGATGAAGTCAGTTTTAATCAAGTGGCGGCTATTAATGATTTTAGCGGAGCTGACTCAAACAAAGGCGAGCAACTGTTTAATCAAACCTGTGCTACTTGTCATGGCGATAATGCAAGCGGTAGTCACTTAGCCAATAGTTTACATGGCTCTGGTTTAAGCGCGGCGCAAGTGGCGACTAAAGTTCGTACTTCGGGGCCATCGAATAGCGCCTACTTTACAAATTTGGTCGAAGGGAATATGCCATTTTGGAGTGAACAGAGGCTGGGCAACGCTGATCTAGCTGATATCGCAAGTTATGTTGAAAGCATTAATCTTAGCCAAACCTACAATTGTAATGCTGCCGACCACCCAAAAGTTGGCCAAGTAGCAATTTTAGATACTAAAGCGCATGGCGTCAGTGGCCGAGTAGAAATTGTTGATAATTGTACATTAGAGGTTACTGCGTTTAATTATGATGGTGGTGGCCCTGACGTACTGTTTTATGGCGCACCAACCAGCAATTACAATGTAGGCGGTTTTAACATTGGCAGTACTATTAATGGGCCAATTTATAATAACGATAGCCTGAGCTTAAATTTGGCTAGCGCCAGTCAACTGGATGATCTTGGCGGGATTAGTGTGTGGTGCCGAGACTTTAGTGTGAGTTTTGGTGATGGGCTGTTTAATTAGCCGTTTATTGAACATGATTGAACCTAGAGCAGAAACTAAAGCGAGCCAATGGCTCGCTTTAGTTTATTGGATCGCAAGGTTGCGGTTTTCCTATGCCATATCCTTGCACATAATCCACCCCAATCTCTGCTAATACATTTTGAATGTCTTGGTTTTCAACAAACTCAGCCACGGTTTTCATATTCATCATGTGAGCAATAGCGTTAATTGATTCTACAATGGCTCGGTCGGTGGCTTCGCTAACAATGTTAATGATTAAGCTACCGTCAATTTTCAAATAATCTACCGGTAAGCTTTTTAAATAACCAAAGGATGAAGCACCGCTGCCAAAGTCATCTAAGGCAAAGCGGATCCCTAAGGCTTTCATTTCTCGCATAAATTCCAAGGCTCTAGTGAGTTGAGAAATGGCGGCGGTTTCGGTAATTTCAAAGCAAATGTTTTTGGGGTTTATGGAAGAGTGCTTAACCAATTCAACGACTTTATTTACAAACTCATCGTTGCTTAAACTAATTCCAGATAAATTAATCGACACTACTGTATTGCCATCAGGGAAATACTGGTGGTAGCGCTTAAACACTGTTTCAAGCACCCATTGGTCGATAATGGTGATTACACTGTGTTTTTCTGCCGCAGGTATAAACAAGTTAGGTGGAATGATGTTGCCGTGTTCATCACGGTAACGAATTAGCATTTCGTAGTGTTTTGAATCGGAGTTTTTATCAAGTGGGGCAATCACTTGCTTCACTAAATAAAACTGGTTTTGCTCTATAGCCTGAGCTACGTTTGCGATGTAGCCCATTTGTTTGGCTTCATCGAACAAATCATCATTATCCAAATCTGCAATATATACCCGGCCACGGCCTTCTTCTTTGGCTCTGTAACAAGATAAATCAGCTTTGCTGAGCAATTCGGTTTCATTTAACGCGCCAGTAATCGGCACCATGCCAATGCTAACACCCACGTTGAATAAGCGTTTATTCCAATGGAAGCGATACGCGTTTACCTGAGCAATAATACGCTCACATAAGGCTTGCGCTTCTGCTTGGCTTTTACTGACTAAAATAATGCCAAATTCGTCGCCACCCAAGCGCCCTATAAGATCTTGTTTGTTTATGCATTGGCTAATTACTGTGGCTACTTCGGCCAACATAGCATCACCAATTAAATGCCCTGCAGTATCGTTTACCAATTTAAAACGGTCTAAATCTAGGAAACATAAATAACAATTTTGGCTTTCTTCTTGATGCCGCTGGGCATAAGCCTTGAGTTGCTCATTAAAGCTGGCGCGGTTAATTAAACCGGTGAGGGAATCATAAGTTGCTTGATAGGCGAGCTTTTGACTCAAGAGGTGCTCAGCGGTAATTTCTTTGCTGATCCCGCGATAACCAATATAGTTATTGCTGCTATCGAAGATAGGCTTACCATTGAGCAGAAATATCTTTATATCTTTACTGGGTAACTTAACTTTAAAGGTTAGGTTATTTAAAGGTTGGGTATAGGCGACTGCGTTTTCATATTCAAGCCAAGGAAAGCTTAATTCGGGCTTGGAACGGCAAATTTCAGATAAGGTTTTACCAATTAGCTGTGTTGCATCTGCAGCATAAAGTGGTCGAGTATCACCAGACAGGTAACTAAAGCGTTGTTCTGTATCGGTTTCCCAAAAAATGTTTGCTCCAGCTTTCGCCAAATCACGATAACGGGATTCATTTTCAGCTAGCAGTTGTCGAGTGATGCTGCCTCTGCGAATGATTTCCATCAATAAAATAATTATCAGTAAAGACACTACAAAAGCCGAGACCACCAACCTCACCATTAATTTGTATTTTTGGTAAAAGGTTTCTTCCTTATTGATGATCTTAGCGTCTTTAGGTAAAGATTTTTCGGAGTAATTATATTCTTGTAGTTTTTCCCAATTAAATATCCATTGACTTTGGGCAAGGGTAATCGGCTCTATGTCATCAACCGACTCACCGGCTATAATACGCTTAGCTAATTCGGCCGCGCGCATAGCATGTTGTCGACCGTCTAGTTCATCTGCTCCTACCGCTCCGTGTGACAGCGTTGTTATAGCAAGAGTATAAATTGGGTTGTTAGTCCAGGTTGCTAATTGTTGGGTGCCTTCGTTCCAGCTTAATAATGCATTGTTTCGCGCTGGACTAGTTAGTTGGCCTAGCAGCAATACTGGAATGTTGCTGTTGATATTGGCGAACACATCAACAATTTCATCCTCGGCTAAGGTTTCGATAATGTGAATTTTACTGGGTGCACCTGGTTTTCCTATCACTGTTTTTGCTTTGGCTAAATTAGCTAAACCGGTTGAGCTAGGATCTATTACCAGCACCAATTCATTTTGGCCAGTTTGCTGTTTAATACTAATGATAGTGTTAGCAATGTCTCGATTTTCAAATACCCCTGTCATATTCGGTGCGTTCAGTACTTGTTCTGTTACGCGGTTTATACCCAAATATACAATTGGTACCGTGCTAAAAAATTGCTTTCTATTATTTCTAATAAGGTTGAAGGCAGGGTCATCAGAAATCACGATAACATCTAAAGGAGTATTGGCGTATTTAGTCTCTAGGTAGCTTAAAAAGCTTAGCCTGAAATCACTGTTGGGATAACGTTTGGCATCCATGTATTCATGAAACAAGCGAGTATTGCCATCATCTTTGAATGAGCTGTCTAGGCCCTGTTTTAAGTAACCGGTCCAAAAGTGTTCGTTGTGATAGGAATGAACCACTAATACATTATTGTTTGCTTGTGCATTCGCACTAAACATATTGAGGCTTAGCAAGCCAAAGAATAGACACTTCCAATATAGAGAAATCGCTCGCAAAATGGCTCCCTGCCTAACAATGATTTTTGAGAACTTGTACTCTCAAAAAACCAGGTGATTACTGCTTTCCTTGTTGTATTGATGCTAGCACTATGAGCACAAAAATCGAACTCCGATAACGATATTTAGCCACACAAAGCTCTCTCAATCCTTAAAGCGTGACCTTGATACAACACTCAACAAAAGCTTAGCTGGTACGACCCAAGTAATTAATCTAATTGATTAAATTATCTTTAATTAGCGCTAGTCGCTCTGTAAAGCTTTGGTTAGGATGGTTCTTTTTTACCGATTCCAAGGATTAGGATGGCGGGTTTAAGTTTAATCGCATTGCTTGATGACATTGCTGCTGTGTTAGATGACGTTGCGCTAATGACTAAAGTTGCGGCAAAGAAAACCGCAGGAGTGTTGGGTGACGATTTAGCGCTTAACGCCCAGCAGGTGTCGGGGGTTAAAGCTGACCGCGAATTACCGGTGGTGTGGGCGGTCGCTAAAGGCTCTTTTGCTAATAAATTAATCTTGGTGCCAAGTGCTTTAGCCTTAAGCGTTTTTCTGCCAGTGGCAATTAACATATTGTTGATTGTAGGCGGTTTATTTTTATGCTTTGAAGGCTTTGAAAAAGTCTTTCATGCGTTATTTCCTCATACTGATAATGAACAACAAAACAAACACCAGCGCTTACAAGCCAACTCCGATGACACTGTGGATTTAGTGGCGTTTGAAAAGGATAAAATTAAAGGTGCCATTCGTACCGATTTTATTTTATCTGCCGAGATTATCGTTATTGCGTTAGGGACAGTGAACGAGGCCGCGTTGTTAACTCAGATACTTGTGGTATCGGGCATTGCCTTTTCAATGACCATTGGGGTTTATGGTTTAGTGGCAGGCATAGTAAAACTAGATGATGCGGGTCTATATTTGCTTGAGCATGCTAAGCAAAATAACGGCGGTCAACTACAACAAACATTGGGTAAAGGTTTGCTAGGTTTTGCGCCCATTCTCATGAAGTTTCTAGTCGTAGTGGGTACCGCCGCAATGTTTTTAGTGGGGGGCGGTATTTTAAGCCATGGCATTCCCATGTTTGCTGATTGGACTCATCATGTTCAACACTGGGCTGGCCATTTAGGCGCAATGTCTCCGATTATGGAGGTGTTCGCTCCTATTGCTTACAATGCCTTGTTAGGCATTGTTGCTGGCGGTGTGGTTATGTCGGTTATTACTCTTATCAAAAGTGTGTCGATTAAAGCCGACTAGCTCAATGGTTGAATTTTTGTTGCTGGTAGCGCGTGAGCAATTGCTTAAACGCGCTACCTTGCTTTACCTCCTCTAAGGCGCGTTGAAACTGCCCAATAACAGCGTCGTCGACAGCATTATTAAAGGCGTAGCAAAGTTCTTGCTCTTGAAGTACCCAGCTTACTTCGTAGTGTTTTAATGAGTAATTGTTTTGTTTGGCCGCGTGCCTAATGGTTTGCTCTGAGCCAGCGATAAAATCAACCCGCTTAGCTAACAACAACTTAATTAAATGGCGATAGCTGTCGCTAAACATTAGGTTTTCGTCTTCAATGCCATTGTTTAGCAAAATTTGTTCTCCTACGTCTGCGCGTAATACGCCAATTTTCAAGTGGTTGAGTTGTTTGAATGAGGAGAGCTTTGGATGACGCTTGTTATCGCCCATCAGAACTATATTCACGTTATCGATAGCACATACCCATTTAAAGTAAGGGTCACGTTTTGGTGTATGTACCGTAGCAAACAACACTGTATTGGGTTTTTGCCCGAGCAAGTAATAGGCTCTATCCCAAGGCATTATTTTTACGCTGTGCTCAGGTTCACCCAATTGTTGCCAAATCAGCTTGAGTAGCTCAACCGAAAACCCACTTGCTTGGCCGTTGTTATCTCGGTAATTGATGGGGTAGGCATCTTCGCTGAGGTAGCTGAGCTTGGGTAACTCTGCGTAACTTTGCCCGCATACCCAATACAGAGAAAGTACTAAAAGGAAACGCCGCATGTCTAAACTCAACTAATATGGATTAGCTTAAGTATAGAAAGGGAGCGGCGTTGCTCACGACAATTGTGCTAAATGTGCGCTACCTTGTGTTTAGTCCTATTGCTCTAAAGGCAGGCGAACACAAAACTCAACACCACTATTGTCGGTAAAATTGCGAGCGCTAATGTGGCCGCCATGAAACTCAGTAATTAAACGCGCAATATACAAACCTAAACCTAAGTGGGGCTTTTGCTGGGCTTGTTGGCTGCGAATTGACACCATTGATTCAAAGATTTGCTCTACCATATTATCCGGCAGAGTCGGACCGTGGTTGCTAATCAGTAGTACCGCATCTTTGTTATCCTGTTGGAAGCTCACCTTGATGGGTTTGTCTGGCAGGCTGAATTCCATAGCATTGGCGACGAGCTTATCCATAAGCTGGGCAATGTATTCTGGCACACCAACGATGTTTAAGGTGTTGGGCGTAATATCGCAATCAAAAGCCTGTTCAGGATAAGTATATTGGTAGCCCTGCATGCAGCCGGCCACAACTTTAGATAGCGGAAAACGACTGGTTTCTGCTTGCGATAAACTTTGCTCAAGACGAGTGGCCTCACTCATGTTGTTGAGGATCATGTTTAAGCGATTCACCCCTTCTTGGGCTCTATCTACGTATTTTTGAGTATCTTGATCCAGTGTTTGTAAACTCAGGTGTTCTAATGACGAACGCACTACTGCAACTGGGGTGCGAAGCTCATGAGATAAGCGCGAAGACATGTTTTCTAGGTAATGCGTGTATTGGCTTAAACGGCTAACAATATTGGCAAAGCTGCGTGATAGGTCGCCAATTTCATCGCGGTCTTTAGAACCGGGCAACGTGGCGGTTACTCGCCCTTGGCTATCAATGGCTTTTTCAGCTTGGTCGCGTAGCTTTCTAATTCGGCTAGAAATGCTGGATGCAAACAAAAAGAGTGACAGCGTGCCAACCCCCATCACCAGCAAAATAATATTGAATAAGCGCTCTAGCGCGCGGTTACGCAAAGTGCGAATACCGTTAGTGGTCTCTTCTGCTACCACTACGCCCATCACTTTATCGTCAATCCATATCGGGCTGGCAGCAGCTAACACCACGGCACGCCCGTCGGGTGTTAAACGCCACGTTGAGCCGGGTTTGCCGGTAAGCGCTTGCTGAATGTGGCTGCCTTCTAGCTCAGTAGAGTCTTGCAGGGAATCGACAAAATCCTGTGGTGGTTTAGTCAGAATTTTATAATACAGTGGGTGTAAATACTCGGTGGTAAAGCGGCTCCACCAATCATCGTTGTTATCGCGGCTCAGGCTGCGAGCCCAAATACTTTGGGTACTGCGAATATCACCTGATTTAGCCAATACTCGGCCGTGTTTATCTACTACCCAAATGCGTGAGCTGTTGTGGCTCATCCCTTTGATGATGCTTTCTATCTCAGGTGAGGGAACCAGTACAGTACCCAATTGGTCAACGGTATCAATGGCCGACGTACCCACAATAGACACTAACTCTCGCTTTGGTGTGCGGTTTACATCGTAAATCGAAAAGCCCAGTTTACTGCCAACCATACTCAGTGGAATTCGCAGTTCAATGTTGTAGCCTTTATTGGTTTTTAACCATTGACCTTGAATTTTCACCTCGGGTTTTACTGGGGTGTTTAAGCTGGGGTCTAGGGGCAATTCAAAGGCATTTATCCAGCCATCTTCTGTTGTTGCCACAACATAGCGCCTAAACTCGCCATCGGGTGCAAGCGTCGCGATGGCAAGGTGGTCATTGTTGTCTACGCGCAGTGTATTTTTGCCGCGGTAAACCACATCTTGATCGGTCACTTCAAAGTAGGCATATAAATAGCGCCCAAATTTACCCACCATATGCGTAAATTCGCTTTGCAAGGGGGCATCGGGATCGGCTTGATAAATCACATGCTCGTCGCCATAGCGCAACATGCGGTGTTGGTACTCGTGCCAGTCGTTTAGTTTGCCATCGAGTTGAATCGGACCAGAAAGCGGGTAGGCGTATAAATCACGGCCTTTTTGTACTTGGCTTAAAAAGCTGGCTTGGCTATTAAACAACGTTGGGCGTTCGTGCAGGGCGGTTGCCAAGGCTTGCGTGGTACCTTCTAAGGTTTTTTCTTGGCCTAAGCGCAGGTATTTTTCCATTTCCCACACGTATTGATAACCCAACCAAGGCAAGCACAATAAAAACAGTGAAAGAATGGTGACTTTGGCGCGTAGGCCAATTGGCAGTACTGGTAGCATTAGGCCACGCTATCCCATCGATAACCCATGCCATACACCGTATCAATGCACTCAAAATTTGGGTCTATGGCTAAAAACTTCTTACGGATACGTTTTACGTGAGAGGTAATCGTGCTGTCGTCGACAAAGATTTTCGCCTCGGTCATTAGTTCTTGTCGGCTTCGAACATGGCCGGGACGTTTAGCCAGTGCATGTACCATCCAAAACTCGGTCACGGTTAACTCTATAGTTTGTTGGTTCCACAGCACTTGCATGCGGTTGCCATCAATAGCCAAAGGGCCTCGCTCTAGTAAGTTGTCTTCTAAAGGGGCTGCGCCGAGTAATTCTGAGCGACGAAACAATGCGGCAATGCGAGCCACTAAATGCGGAAAACTTATATCTTTTGTTAAGTAATCGTCGGCGCCTAATCTAAGGCCACAAACGGTATCGAAATCGCTGTCGCGTGCGGTCAGAAAAATAATCGGCAGGGTACTCGACATAGCGCGCAGTGATTGGCACAACGAAAAACCGCCATCTATCTCATCTTCTAAACCTATATCAATGATGGCCAAGTCGGGCAGGCGAGTATTAAAAGCGGAGAGTGCACTAGGGCGATTAGCATAGGCCTGTACGCTATATCCTTGTTGCTGTAATACATCTTTGTAGTTTTCGCGGATGGCCGCTTCGTCTTCTACGATGGCAATTCGTTTCATGGTTTCACTTACGTTCTAAGCTGCTGACTTGCATAGACTATACATTATTTTTATCACGCTTTGGTGGCTTCAGCGCAATTGCCATTTTGTTGCCACATTTGATAAGCGAACTGCCATTTTTAGCGCCCGCTAATGCCATTTCAACAGTGTTTAATTAAGCCATCGAAGCAGCTTGGACAGACCAAGCTAACAACAAAACCATAATTATCCATTGAGAAGGAAATACTCCATGAAAAAGCATCTAATTGTCCTAGCCATTATTAGCAGCCTAAGCCTATCAACTGTATCAGTTGCCAACGAGGTCACCGAGTCATCTTCACCACGTAGCGGCAAAAGTGAGATGGTTGGATTTGGTACTGGAGCTGCCATTGGCGCCATAGTTGGCGGCCCAATAGGCGCGTTTATTGGTGGCTTCACTGGCACCTGGATTGGCAAATCGGTTGCCGACGAACAAGAGTTAGCGGCTCAAACGCAGCAACTACACCAGCAGCAAGATGAAATAGAGGTATTAGCTAAGCGCAGTGAGCAGCTGGAGTCTCTTACTCAGCAGCACGCTAGAGTTAACACCCAATTAGAGCAGCTAAAAATGGCGCAACAGCAAAAACTTGAGGAGCTCGCGATTGGTTTAAACGTGCAGTTTAAAACCGGCTCTTCGTTAATCGAGCCTCACTTTAAACAGCAACTCGACGACGTAGTTTATGCCATGTCTCTAGCACCAGATTTAAAGCTAGATTTAACCGGCTATGCCGATCGCCAAGGGGATTCAAGTTACAACCAAGCCTTATCGGAGCAGCGCTTAGCTGAAGTAAGAGCCTATTTAGTTAATCAAGGTATTGATGAATCGCGATTATATTCTCAAGCCTTTGGTGATACCGCACCGCTTCAAGCAGAGGCCAATTTAGAGAACAACTTCTTTGACCGCCGCGTCACCCTAAAGCTGATGTCTGAACGTGGCATGTTAGCAGCGCAATAATCACCACAGCTAAGGGAGATAGCCTAATGAAAATAGATGTTATTCGATTAGCCAGCGGTTTTTGTCACAGCGTCTCCTTTGGCGGCGCTATTATCGTGTTGTGGGCGGCCTTTGCGTCGCCCAGCCAAGCGGCAGTGCACAGTGACAACAGGGAAAGCGGGCAGGAGCTAAGCCAAGGCAGTTTGGTGTTTATAGACAGCAACGGCCAGCGTCAACAGCGACTACCGCTACATACCAAGGTAGAAATGACAGTATCAGGTATGACCAACAGAGTGACGCTTATTCAAACATTTGAAAATAATACTCAAGATTGGATTAATGGCCGCTACATGTTTCCGTTACCTAATGATGCTGCCGTAGACCAAATGCATTTAATTGTGGGAGACCGCGAAATAGAAGGGGAGATTCAAGAGAAAAAACAAGCCAAACGTACTTTTGATACCGCTAAACAAGAAGGTAAGCGAGCCAGCTTAGTTGAACAACTAAGGCCGAATATTTTTACCACGGCAGTGGCTAATCTTGGCCCCAATGAAAGCTTGCAGGTGAAAATAAGCTATCAGCAACAGTTGGCTTATCAAGATGGCGAGTTTAGTTTGCGCTTCCCTATGGTGGTCAATCCACGCTATACCCCGCAAATTTTCAAAGACCAAGCGCGAAGAACCCTGGCGGATGATAACTCGCAAGCGTTGTCGTTGGCTGCTTTAATGGATGAGCCGTATCAAACGGCGAATGGCAACAGCAATTTTGAGCACATGATGCAGCTAATGCAACATAGCGTTCGCCAATATAGCCAAAGTGAATCAACCAGTCCGCTTAAGGCGAGTTTACATATTTCTTTAAATACAGGCTTTGAGTTAGATAGCTTGCAAAGTGTTTATCACCCAGTGTCTAAGCAAGTTCTTAGCGATGGCAGCATCGATATTAGATTGCTGAATACCGATGCAAATCGTGATTTCTTGTTGAAGTGGAAACCTATTGTCGGCTCTCGTCCTGAAGCGGCGGTATACAAGCAAACTGGACTGAGCCATCAAACATCAGCGTTGCCAGCTAAAGATGACTACGCTTTGCTAATGTTGATGCCGCCGCAAGGGAACGCTGAAGACATTATTGACCTACCTCGGGAGCTTATTCTGGTTATAGATACCTCTGGGTCGATGTCTGGAGAATCTGTGGCTCAAGCTCGTGAAGCCTTACTCGAAGCATTAAGCGGATTAGCCGAGCATGATTATTTTAACCTTATTGAATTTAACTCAAACTATCAGCATTTTTTGCCTCAATCGGTACCAGCCAGCAGCAAAAATCTAAAACAAGCACGTGCTTTTGTTAACCAGCTGCAAGCCAATGGTGGGACTGAAATGTACGGGGCCTTACAAGCGGCGTTAAAAGATGTTAACCGTGAGCAGGAAGAGCTCAAGCGACTTCGCCAGGTGATTTTTATCACCGACGGAGCAGTGAGTAACGAGTCTGCTTTGTTTGAGTTAATCACTAACCAATTAGGCAATAATCGCTTGTTTACCATTGGTATCGGCTCCGCGCCTAATTCACACTTTATGCAACGTGCTGCCGAGTTGGGTAAAGGTACCTTTACCTACATAGGCAAACAAAATGAAGTGAAACAAAAGGTGACGACTTTATTTAAGCAAATTTCTCACCCGGTGGTGAGCGATGTGCAATTGAGTTTCAGTGACGGCACTGTGCCTGAATATTGGCCGGCAAACATTCCCGATTTGTACCTTGGTCAACCGTTAATGGTGAGCATTAAAATGCCTAGCCACTCTCAACAACAGCTAGTGGTGAGCGGCAACATTGGTGAGCAATTTTGGCAACGTAGTTTAAATTTACAAGCTAACCAATCAGCAGCCGGTTTAGATTTATTGTGGGCCCGCCAATACATATCTGCCTTAGAGTTAAGCAAAAGCTCGCTCAACCAAGAGCGGGTAGAGAAACAAGTCTTAGCACTGGCGCTTAAATATCATTTGGTGAGCTCGCAAACCAGTTTAGTGGCAGTAGATTTAACGCCGGCTAAGCCTTTGTCGTTTGATGCTATTAATAAACAAATAGATGGCGGTATGCCGTTAGGCTGGCAAGCAGGTGGAATATTGCCGCAAACCTCGACTTCAAGTCGGTTAAACATTCTCATTGGTTGCTTGTTGCTACTCCTTGCGCTGGGCCTTGGTTGGCGCAAAACAACACTCAGTAATGAAAACCAAGTGGTTCACTAACACATCTCAAGCAAGAGCATGAACAGATAATTCATGCTCGTTTTTACTCAGCAAATCAAACCAACTATTCAAAAAGGACAACACCATGAGCATTAGCTTTATGGCAAAACATCCGGTGCCTTGTAGTTTATTCCTCCTCGGTATTTTGGTGCTTGGACACGGCGCGTACATACAGGCAAAAGCCTACTTGGCGCAGTTTTTAATTGCTCAAGCCTGGCAGAGCACTCTAGCCGATCAGCAAACTCATAAACCTTGGCATTGGGCTGATACCTATCCTGTCGCTAAGTTAAGCTTCGTGACCAAACTAGAAAGCATTGGCTTTAAACATCAAGTCGATTCGGTGTATGTATTGGCAGGAGCGTCGGGGCGCACTTTGGCTTTTGGCCCCGGTTTAGTGCTTAGTGGCGCAAAAATTGGAGAGGTGGGAAACACCGTGATTGCCGGGCATCGCGATACCCACTTTTCCAATTTAGCTGCGGTTAACAAAGGAGACCTATTACAAGTAGAGGCAAATGATGGTGAAGTATTACTGTATCAGGTGGTGAATACTCAAATTGCTCATCAATCTGATACTCAATTTATGGCACCTAGTGATGATAATCGTTTAACGTTGATAACTTGTTATCCCTTTAATCAACTTAGTGGCGGGGCAGAGCAGCGCTACATAGTAGAGGCGCTGCTCGTAAACCAACCTAAAGCGATTTAAAGATGGGATAAGCTAACAATTAGTGAGTATTTACCACTGAGTTTTGCTCTCTAAAGCGCTCTGGCGATTGGCCTGTCCAGCCAGAAAAAGCCCGATAGAAAGATGTGGTTTCGTGAAAGCCGAGTAAAAACGACACCTCTGAGGTGGAGGTAGGGGTTTTACTCAAATAGAACTCGGCTAACTCTTGGCGCGTATTATTAAGAATGTTTTGATAGTTGGCGTTTTCTGCACTGAGTTTACGTTGCAAGGTTCGTTTACTCATGGCTAACTGGCTGGCTACATTTTCAATTGATACCTGAGCGCTAGGAATAAGCTCTAATAGGGCACTTTTCACGCGTTGTTGGGTAGAGGCATCACGCTCAAGGTTAGATAAGCGTTTCTGCAGCTCTGGCTCAAAAATACTCCACATGCCGGTGTTTTCAGTAAGAAAAGGCAAGTTTGCATCCTCGGCGCTAAACTCTAGAGCCAGAGAGTCTGACTGTTTAACCGCAACACCAAAATACTCTTGATAACGCTCGGCAGACGATACTTCGATGGGGCAATACACCGCTAGCGGTTCAATGTTCTTGCGCGTGGCTGTGCGTAATAGTTGGGTGAAAAACACCAACTCAGTCATTGAAAAAGTGCGAGACAGCTGCTGATTAGCTTGCAATGGCTCTAAGCTTAATCGGGTCGTTTTACTGGTAAACGTTAGGTCTAGTTTAAGCGGTGCAATCAGCGGTTTAAAGCGTTGCAGCCGTTCCAGTGCGGTATTAAAGTTTGGGCTACATAAGCTGGCAAAAATAGGTGGGTCAAAACACTCTACATTGAATGATTCAGCAAACTTTAAGGGCAACTCTATGTCGCCGGCCATTTGATCTAGGGCTTGCCAGAATCGAAAATATTCGTCGGCGGTAATTTGCATATTGTCGGTAGCAAACAAATCAAGCCTTAGCTGGGCAAGGCGAAGCAGCTCAGCGGGCTCAATGCCAAAGTCTATTAGCATTAATCGCCAACCGGCATGAACCGAGTATTTAGAACTTATCGTCATTAATGTCCCCTTTAGGGCCAAGCCTTAGCGCTTTGTACGCTAAGGCAAAGTGTTGATTACATGGTTTTCTCTTACTTAGTTTTTTCCATTGATTGGCGAGATATTTTAAGCAAAGTTTTACGAGGCATAAACGGAATAATCCAATTTAGCATGAAGCTCAAACTACGTTGGTTAATTGCCACTAGTTCGCCTTTCTCCATCGCTTGATAGCCATACCTTGCTACCGACTCTGCGCTGGCGGCATTTTTCCAAGCATCTACGCCTTCAAGGTTACCCGCTTCCACAAAGCCAGTGGCAACGGTGCCAGGACAAAGGGCAGTAACGGTAATGTTATTCTCTGCCACTTCTTCGGCAACGGCTTGTGAAAATGAAGTCACGTATGCTTTAGTGGCGTAGTAAACCGCTTGTAATGGCCCCGGCAAAAATGAAGCGGTAGAGGAGACATTTAGGATTTTGCCGTTATTTCGCGCCACCATGCCTTGTAGGTATAAGTGAGTGAGATTGCTTAAGGTCACCATATTTAACTGCATCATGGCTTGGTCTGCGCTTAACTCGCGCTCGTGGAATTTACCATGACCACCAAAACCGGCATTGTTAATCAGAACGTCAACTTCTATACCTAGTTGCTCGGTCTGCTCAAACACCTGCTGAGCTGAATCCGCTAGAGATAAGTCTAGTGCAATCACCGTAACAGATACTTTGTATTGGTTTTCTAGTTCTGCCTTGAGAAGGCCTAGGCTTTGCTTATTGCGAGCAACTAGTACTAAATCGCCACCTTTGGCTGCGTGAATATGGGCCAATTCTTTACCAATTCCCTTAGATGCCCCGGTGATTAAAGCGACATTGTTTTGGTTGTTTTGGATGGTCATGTTGTGTTCCTATCAAGCGTGTTTGGATTTGATGTGGCTATATTATTAGCTGATGAAGCCAAAATCTTTTCCAAAGGTGACACGCTTATAGCGGATCGCGCCAAGTTGCTTTTGGTTTAGTCTAGAAACAAATAGACAATCTTGGGTTACAGCATGTACCTTAATCGCAAACCGATAATGGTATCTCCCGCGGTGTTGATACCTCTGGTAGCCGATTTAGTGAAGTAGTGCTGAATATCCGGCGCGATACTGAGGCGATTGGTGACTTTAAAATCGTAATAAATCTCTATCGACTTTTCATTGCCGTGCTGTTTGCGAATACGGTCTATGGGTTCTACTTCGGCGTAACCAATACCGAGTACGTCTTGATTATTCAGTAAGTCATTAAACACAATACCGCCTACCGCTACTGCTTTGGTTTTAGCCACATATCGCTGGAAAGAACGGTTATATCGAGCAAAAATACCCACATTGCCAATGTCTTGGCTGAGGCTAATTGACAGGGCTTGTCCTGCGCGATTAGCCTCTAAGTCATTAGCAGAGGTTTGAGCGTTAGAAGTATCATCAATGTCTGCGACACTTACTTTAAACTCACCCCCTCCAAAGCTGAACTGCGGTGTAAGACCTAGCTCTATATGACGCACCATTTTGCCATCGCTGAAGCTTCGAAAATCAATGTCTTTACCGTTGGGCTTGGCATCGTTAAAGCCCACTTGCGCATAGGCCCAATCATTCTGCACTGACAATGTAGCGCCTAAGGCGCGTTGTCCAGTGGTCCAACTTAAGCCTTGGTGGGAGAAAGGGGAGGCCATAAAAGTACTACGGTCGTCACTAAGGTATTTGTTGGTGGCCCATAGACGCGTGGTATAAAGATGGCCTAGCCGATATGTGAGCCGACGGTTTAACAGGCTATGCTCCCACCACAGCCCGTTTATTGCTGTAATGTTTTGATCTGGGCCGGTCATGCCGCCGTTGGGTTGGCTTGGGCCAAGGCCAACATCATCGGCAAATTTACGAGTATCAGTATTATTCAGCATGTTTACCATCACTCCCGCAAATACCAGCTTTGCATAACCATTTTGGTTTTCCCAAAAGCGCTTTTGAATGATTAAGTCTGTCTCGTTATCAAGATAGTTATTGCCGTGCCCGTCGGTTTGGCCTATTGGCGCGATTTGTATTTGATAATCTAAACCATGATTTACCGACAAGTATTTTTTCATATCTTGGTAGTTATCTAGCGTATCTACACCTTGGTAAAGAGGTCTTTGGTTATAGGGGGATACTGATTTGGACAGATCTTCAAACTGCTGGCCTTTTGAACCATTGGCCGCCGCTAAAAAAGAGACGCTAAACAGTAGTAACACAGACAAGGTACGCATAATTGTTCTCAACAGTTTAATTGATGAGGAGATTATCTATTTAGCGTTGTCGGTTGTTGAGTAAATTACGGTTTACTCACGACTAATCAGTAGGTTAGCAATGCTTTGTTGTTGTACTTGTTACCTAAAGTTACTTTGCTTAAACCTGAGATTTTTACTGCCTTTTGTTATTGCTCCAGTGTGTTACTGCTTGGCTGTTTTATTACTTTGTAAACTAGCTCAAATGTTGTTAACAGAGAGTAATCGCCAATGTGGGTATGTTTGTGTCACCAAATAAACGACGATGCTATAGCGAAAGCCCAGCGAGAGGGTCAAGATTCTATTAAGCAATTAAAGCAATCTCTTGGCTTGGGTAAAACTTGTGGAAAGTGCGTTCGCCTAACCAAACAGCGGTTAATAAGTCAGCCTAAAACACTTATTACTAGCCGTATACTGGCACATTGATTAGCCAACTAAAGTTTATGTATGTGGTGCATGTATTAAATGACAAAAATTCACTTAATACATAGTGATAGAAAGACTACACTCTAGCTAATTGAATTAACTCGCACACTATTCGGAGTATCACTATGTTTAAGGCTCTCGTTCTCGATCAAGTAGAGAAGCAAACTCACTCAAATATTCGTCAGCTTGAAGTTTCAGATTTACCCGAAAGTGACGTGGTAGTGCAAGTAGACTATTCATCTCTTAACTATAAAGATGGCTTAGCTATTACCGGTAAAGGCAAGATCGTACGTAATTTTCCGATGGTGCCAGGTATTGATTTAACTGGCACAGTTGAGCAATCTCACGACCCGCGTTATGGGGCGGGTGATAAAGTTGTATTAACTGGCTGGGGAGTTGGAGAAGGCCACTGGGGCGGTATGGCGGAAAAAGCGAGTCTTAAAGCAGATTGGTTAGTGCCTCTGCCAGAAGGCTTAAGTGGTAAACAAGCCATGATGATTGGTACCGCTGGTTTTACTGCTATGTTGTGTGTTCAAGCATTAGTTGATGCAGGTATTACGCCTGAATCTGGCGAGATATTGGTAACCGGCGCTAGCGGCGGCGTGGGCTCGGTAGCGGTTTGTTTGCTCGCTCAACTAGGCTACCAAGTAGCGGCTGTAACTGGCCGTATTGAACAGAATGGCGAACTACTTAGCCAACTTGGCGCAGCGCGTATTATTGACAGAACTGAGTTTGAAGAGCCTGCACGTGCTTTAGAAAAGCAGCTTTGGGCGGGTGCTGTTGATACTGTAGGCAGTAAAGTACTGGCTAAAGTATTGGCTCAAATGGACTATAACGGTGCAGTTGCTGCATGCGGCTTAGCGGGTGGCTTTGATTTACCCACCACAGTAATGCCATTTATATTGCGTAATGTAAGTTTGCTTGGCATTGATTCGGTGAGTTGCCCAACAGCAAAACGAATTAAAGCATGGCAACGCTTGGCTGAATTATTGCCACAAAGTTATTACCAACAAGCGTGTACTGAAGTAGAGCTAGAGCAAGTGGCAGAATATGCTGAAGCGATTACTAATGGCCAAGTAACGGGGCGAGTAGTGATTAAGCTCTAGTTAAATGCTAATACTGAACAAGCCGGCATCTCGTCGGCTTTTTTGTTGGTGCTTACAATATGTATTAAAGCAGACCTATGTCTTGTACTCGTTTGCTAATGAGTCGACTGCACTCTTGCTTAATAATGTTTCTAAGCCACATTTGAGGCGCAGAGTAATCACAGCGAGCATGCCATATTAGCGAATAATCAAAGGGTTCAAACTTGAATGGAAGCGGCTTAACAACTAGCTGATTTTTTTCTGCCACCAAGTAGGCTAAATCTGCTGGTACAGTGATAATAACCGGGACTTTATCGGTTATCGCTAGGGCCGCTTCTAAGTGATAGGCGCGTAACAATGTGGCAGGTTTGGGGTGTTCAATTAAGGCTTCGTCTAGCAGTGCTTTAACGCCATCGCTAATGGCGATCATCGCGTGAGGGAAGGCGAGGTAGTCTTCAATGGTTAATTCTTTTTCTGCTAAGGGGTGATGTTTTGCTAATAAACAAAATACGCTCACTAGCCCTAAGCTTTCTTTTAGTAGTGGTTCTACCGCTTGTACTGGTCGACAAATGGCCATATCGCAACCTTCAGAAGTCAGTTGCTTAGCAAGGTTTTGGTGCTGCAAAGGAGCAAACTCTAAAGAGATGTTTGGTGCTTCTTGATAGATACGCGCTAGTGCAAAGGGCAATATGGTTTGCATGGCATAGTCGGTGGTGGCAATTCGAAAATGCTGCTGACAAGTAGCTGGGTCAAACTCACTGGGGCTAAGTACCTGTCGCAATTCCTCTAGCGGATTTTGCAAAGACAGAGTAATGTCTAGCGCGCGTTGTGTAGGAACAAGACCTTGGCCTTGGCGAATAAACAAAGGGTCGTTTAGCAGCTCTCGTAAACGGGTCAATACTCGGCTCATGGCTGATTGACTGAGATTTAGTCGGCTGGCCGCGCGGCTCACACTGCCTTCCTCAATAAGCACTGTTAGTGCAATGAGGAGGTTTAAATCCCGACGATATATTTCTTCTAATTCCATCACTAGCTTAGGTAATTATGTCTATGTTTAGTATGCATTAATTACCATGATTTTGGTGGGTTTTTCTAAAGCAAATGGTTAGCTTAAGCTAACGTTTGCTTCTTTTAGAACTTTGCCAGAAACCTTCGCTACTTTCTAAGATATTGAGTTTATCGTTAAGCTTGGGGTTAAAGATTGTGTTGAGCGGCTAGTAAGGGGTAACACTGAGGTGAAGTAAGAGTTCTAGCCGCGAAACTACAGCGGCTAGAGGCTTAGTCTTAATCATATGTTTTCTTAATGTATTTAGTGATGGCTCTTAATAACTTGTGCAATATCTATTAGCACTAAGTAAGAGGCAACCAATGCTAGGAATATCCCTATAAATATCATGACGTTGTCCTTTTTAAATCGCGTTTAATTATTAAGAGATTCGTTTCCGACAACAATTTAACGAAAGCCTTAATGTCGATATTTTTTTAGTTTTTATTGTTGGTTCTTTATTGCTATGTATACCATTAAATCTTGCTAAAAATTAATAGTAATACAATTAAAGCTCAATAATTGAGCGCATGTCTGTGAGAATGATCGGGTTTTGACTTTTCAAGCCAAAGAATCTCCTTGTTTGGTGACAATGATCGGCTGCTTAAGCAAAAATCAGTAAGGGAATGTTAACGTTAATAAACGTGTAAATGTGAGCGTAGGAAAACCTGAAAACGACGGTTATTTGTATTACTAGTAGTGTAAGGCGTCATTAAGATCTTTGTTTGTTGTCATGATGTGGCTAACGAAATGTAAGTAGTACGAGATAGTTTTTGCTTTAGGGTTAGTTATAGTTGTCACGCCATTATATTACTCTTTCTAAACGATGCCTTTACTTACCCTATTGTAAATTGAAACTTGGTTAAGTATTGGTGAGTACTTTTGTATTAAGAGCTTGTACTAAGCTACTCCCTATAGATATTGTTTTTATTATTCATAGTGAAAAGAATCTCGCCGCCCTTTATCTAAGCAGCATGTCTCTTTCCTAGGCTCTCCACTCTTATTGATGGTTTTACTACTAGAGACAGGGTGGAAATAAACGTGTTAAGCAAATCTGCTAAAGACAAATCGAACCAGACTTATCAGTAAAACAGCATAGATCTCAACTTGAGAAATAGACGGCTTTTTAAGCGTAATAGTGCGAGGCAGGTCACTTTACAATCGCTTTTATTTGCCACATTATAGTTTTGTATTACTAATACAATATGATCATTTTTACCGATTTAAGGAGGTTTAAATGAAACCTTTATCCGGTTACTCGATTTATAAGTGAGTAACTATAAGAAGGCGAAGTAGCGACTTAAGCTAACGGTGTTAATTCTTCAATAAAACACCTAAGTACTTAAAAGCTACGCAGAAACATTAGTACCTTAACTATTACAATAATATTATTTATTCCTACAAGGAGGTTTAAATGAAAGCGTCTAAGCTGCTGCTAATCCCTATGAGCACTACTTTTATGTTTGGCTGTTTCGATGCACCAGAGGTGTACGTTCCACCAGCTGAGCCTACCTATGCTATTGAGGAAGTTACTTGGAATATTACAAGTGCTACTTCTCTTATAGCCCCTACCTCAGCAGAATATCCTGAAGTGTACTACTTCGAAAATGATATTCTTAAAGTTTACACTTACAACGAGACTGATGATTTATACACTTATAGCCAGCAAGCTTACACAGTGTCGGAATCTACTATTAGTTATGGTGATGTAGACGGTACATATGAAGTTGTTGGGGATACCTTATCGATTTCTTATACAAAAGATGCAGTAGAATACACGGATAACGGTTCTGAAATTATTGACCAAACCGTGCTGGATTCTATTGCTGCTGCTGAAGAAGCTGAAGGCCCAGGTGTTGAAATCCCTGATGCCGTGAATGAGTACCAATTCTCGGGTGGTGATTTTGAGTCCGATAGTGGGACAGCAGCAAACGATATTTATGCATCATCGGAAGATGTTCGCTTCACTGCTGCCGCTGGTATGGGCGGTGTTGACGAAACAGCGATAACTTTTGATCAGTTTAACGCTGGTTCAGGTGCTTATGGTTACTTGAAGTATGATTCTTCAGAAATTGTTGAGGGTGTCACTTATGGTTCAGATACCTTGTCTACAGAAGAGTCACCTTCGTTCTCTTTAGAAGCGGTAATTAATGCTAATACTGCTGCTGCAGAGAACATGCAAATAGTTCAATTTGCGGAAACCAGTAACAACGATAAAGGCTTTAATTTCTATGTAGCTTCTGATCAAACTATTCGCTTTAAGCTATATGGCGCTGGTGGTAATACTGTTGAAGTAACCGCTGCAACTGCTTTCGAAACAGGCAACTGGTACCACTTAGCCGCTGTGTATGATGCTGATGATGGCGAAACAGGCACGATCAAAATTTACGTTAATGGTAAGTTAGATAATACTCGCGATGTTTCAGTAGATTATGGCTTTAACACGGAAGATGATTTTTACATCTTAGGTGGTGCTAACAGCAAAGATCGTAACTTTAAAGGTACTGTAGATAGTATTGCAACGTGGGCTGAAGCGTTAGATGCTATTCAAATCGCCGAGCGAGCTTCTCAGTTTGCAGACGGTGAGGAGCCGGTTGACCCACCCGTTGACCCTGATGTGCCAGCTGCTAACTATCAGTGGGAGTTTTCTACCGTTGATGGAGATGCTGCAATCGGTGCCTACACCTTAAGTATGAGTAAATCAAGTGACAACCCACGTGAAGTTGTGACAGGTGCATTTGATACTGGAAGTGCTGTTCAAATTACTCAAGCTGAAGGTGGAAACTTTGGTTACCACTATATTGATGATGTAGATATGTCAACGAGCCCACTAGCAGCAGCTGATGGTGTAATTTCTTTTGAAATACTGTTCAAGTCAACTGACGCTGCATTTAACTCTGATGCTGGTCAAGATTTACAGTTGATTGAAAATGTTGATAGTAACCGAGGTTATAAACTAGTTATTGACGAGACTACTTTGCTTCCTCGATTAAGAATTTATAATGGCTCAAGCTCTACTTCAGTAACTGGTGCAACTCCTCTAGAAGATGATGCATGGACACATATTGTTGCAACTTACGATGGTACAACTGCAACCGTCTATGTAAATGGTGTTCAAGACGCGACACAAGAAGTTACTGACTTCTTACCTAACGAAAGTACAAGCGACAAGCTTTACATCGGTGGTGGCGCTAACAGTTCACAGAAAAACCTTGAAGGCGCTATCGATAATGTTGCGTTTTGGTTAGACACCTTAACTGCTGAAGAAGTGGCTGCACGCGCTGAATCACTCGGCTTCACTGTTGCTCAATAATTAATGGTGACACCTTAAGTTAGCTTCTTTAGCTTAAGCGATAAAACAGAGCCCCTCACAACTTAGTTGTGAGGGGCTTTTTTGTAGAGAACGTTTGTGGTTTTCTTTAATTGTCGTTTTATGCGCACTAGGTATGGAGGTGTTACTAGTCTTTCAAGTAACTGTTGCTATGCAGGTGTAAGTAGCGGTAGAAGACAGCTTTTGTTTAAGTTTCACTTAGCGGGCACTGCTTATTTCCCAATAGATTTGCTTCGAGTGGCAAAGCTCCTCGCTTTTGACCGCCAGGGCTCGAATAGCCTCTCCTGTATTTTGCCAATTTATCTTTGCTATTTAACGGCATGATTTCTCTTAGACCTTATACTGACTTAGCATCAGAATGCTCTTGATGTTGTGTTAATTAAATGTGCCAAAAAATCTTTTACTTACGGGCTAAAAATCTGCTCAACCTCAAAGTTGCCGTCAGTTTGACTGATTCGTTTTGATTGTGATCACATTTTATTCACCTCTTACTTGGAAGTGATAACAAATAGTATTGTAATACAAATAAGTTCATCCTAAACAGAGTAAATAATGAAATCTAGCAGTCTAGTTATGTTGATTGGCGGCGTAAGTTTGTTGAGCGTAAATGCAATGGCAACGTCGGTAGACTTTCGTCACGAGTATAAAAGTGACACTAAACAACATGCTAGCCGAGTGAAGATGGCCCACACCTTTGAAAACAATTTCTCTATGGCTTTAGAGTTAAAGTTTAAGGGAGAAGAGGGCAAATTTATGGAAGATTTACAATCAAACGGATCCGAAATCGATCTCGGTTATCGTTACAAAATAAACGACCAATGGGCGTTAATACCTGGTATGCCAATTGAATTTGGCGCTTCAGGAACAACCTATAAACCACAACTACGTTTAACCTATACACCCGAGAAGGTTAAGGGCTTGTCTGTTAGTGGCCGTTATCGCCTTGATGTAAAACCCGGCGAAGATGTTAAAAAATACCGTCATCGTTATACCGCAAACATTGGTTATAAATATCAGCAATGGGCATTTGGCTTAGAGAGTAACTACTACTACGCTGATAATTCAGATTACCTGTTGTACAACAACGACAGAACTAACTATGAAAACAACTTTACCATTCATTACAGCATTGGTGATTGGACTCCTTGGTTAGAATTTGGTGATGTATCTGTATCTGATCAGTCTAGCCAGAGGGAACTAAGAAGTCGTATCGGGCTTCGTTATAACTTCTAAAATGTGAACTGAGTATTTGTAATACAATAAAAACATGTTTAATCTTATTGTATTAATTAATAATTTATTTCTTTTAGATTAACTAATCAATGAGAGCGTAGATATGTCTAATAAAGTTGCTTTAATCACGGGCGCAACAGGTGGTATTGGTTTCCAAGTCGCCAAGCGATTGGGTCAAGATGGCTACACAGTTGTACTTAATGGTATCGAAGACGAACATGGCGCAGCGCGTGTTGCTCAACTTAAAGACGCAGGTATTGAAGCTGAATACTATGGATTTGATGTCACTGATGATGCTGCTGTTACCAAAAACGTAAATCTAATTGGCGAAAAGTTTGGACAGATTGATGTTGTGGTGAACAATGCTGGTGGTTTAGGTGGGCGTAGTCCAATGGAAGAAATGACCACTGAATTCTATCGCTTTGTTATGGCACTTAACTTAGATAGCGCGTTCTTTGTTTCGCGTGCGGCCATTCCATTTTTAAAGAAAGCGGAAAATGCCTCGATTATCAACTTTACGTCTAATGCCGCTTGGAATGCTGGCGGTCCAGGAGCGGGTATATACGGTGTGTCTAAAGCTGCGGTTCATACTTTAACTCGTGCTTTAGCTAAAGAGCTCGCGCCCGCTGGTATTCGTGTTAATGCAGTATCACCAGGTACTATCGATACGCCATTCCATGCTCAGATAAAAGAAACTAAGCCAGAAGTCTTTGCTTCTTGGAAGGACAGCATTTTGCTTGGGCGTTTAGGCCAACCAGAAGAAGTGGCTTCAACGATCTCTTTTCTTGTTAGTAAAGATGCGTCGTTTATCACTGCTGAAACAGTGCAAATTGGCGGTGGTCAAGCCTTGGGTATTTAGCCCCTACTAATAAGCATTTGGTAGCGGTGGGATAAATCCTTGAGTGCATCATAAAAAGCCACATGGTTAGCTGTGTGGCTTTTTCTTTTAAAGTGTCTAGATGTAGATTGCTATAGTCTTTTCGGCTCTAACACTTATTCAAACACCCCGTTTGATCAGTAGAATCTTCCAAATCCATAGTTTGGCTTTCTTACCTATATGGAACGCGAGCGTTTTGCATCGCTATCTCACCACGTCATTAACCTTAGCGAAGCTTACGTAAGCTAAATACTGGATCATTTTGGTGGGTAGGAGGCTCATCTGCTGCAACAAAAAAATGAAGGCGGATAGTGTTGTTACTTAAAAGAGTAAAAGATTTAAGGTAACTAATTTCCCGAGTCAGTTTAAAAGTAAACGGCTGTTTGATTAGTCTTTAAGTGTTACAAATAAGGCGATCAAGCCTGCATTTGCTAGTATTTTATGTATCTGAGATAAAATAATTACTGTAGTATTAGTAATACTAAATGTGTATTAATTTGTGTTAGCAATGGTAATTCTCAGGGTTGCCATTGCTAACACAAAATTTGGAAAAGGTTGTTCTATGTCTAACGAATTCACTCAGATTGAGGGCTCATCACGCAGTCTTCATTTGCAAGTGGCCCGCGAAATTGCCCGCGGTATTTTATCGGGGGCGCTACCACAAGGCAGTATTATCCCTGGCGAGCTTGATTTATGTGAACAGTTTGGCGTGAGTCGCACTGCTTTGCGTGAAGCTATCAAGCTGCTTAACTCAAAAGGTTTGTTAGAGTCTCGTCCCAAAATTGGTACTCGCGTTCGTGATCGTGAGTATTGGAATTTCTTAGACTCCCAGTTACTTGATTGGATGATGGGTTTAAACAACACCGAATTAGCGTATCAAGATTTCTTAGCGTTACGCCGAGCTATTGAGCCAGAAGCCGCTGCGTTAGCCGCACGTAATGCCAGTGCTGAACAGCGTATGGGACTTTCTGCAGTGTTTCAACAGATGGCTGATGTTGCCTCTGGAGCAGATTTAGAAACATCGTGGACCGACGTAGATATGGAGTTCCACCGTTTGGTATTTTTATCAACCGGGAATAGTTTCTATATTCCATTTGCTAATGTATTACGCACCATGTTTATTGGGTTTATCGATCACTCATCGAAAGATGGCGGCACCTGTATTGAAGAACATAAAGCCATTTACGATGCGATTATGGCCGGAAACGCAGATAAAGCACGCGATGCCAATTTGGCCTTGTTAAACAATAGTAATCATCGCCTACCATCGCATAACGCGGCTTAGTATTTAACTACCGTTTTGTAAAAGCCTAACTCATTCTTGAGTTAGGCTTTTTTGTTGCCTGATTAATAAAAACAAGGAATCAACAAATTGACGTTTCAGTTATATTGGCAAAAGCTTACTTGTACCTCATTTGGGCAATATTGTACTAAATAAAAAAGCCAACGAATTGAGAGCTTAGTTATCTATCATGGGGTAACGGTTGGAGCAAAAGGGCAAAGTAGTGACTTTGGTTTGCCTACTATTGGTAATCATGTTCGTCTCTCCGCCGGGGCTATTGTTCTTGGCAGTGTTCAAATAGGCGAGAATACAACTGTTGGTGCAGGAGCGGTAGTGGTTAAAGATGTACCTGCTAATTCTGTTGCTGTGGGTAACCCCGCTCGATGTTTTGATAACCCCGTTGAGCATCAAATTGTTGGTGATGAACAAGATGTGGAGTAAGGTTTCTTACTAAGTCGTTTACTATTATGGGAATATTCGAGCGGTTATTGGAGTTGTCTCTAAATTATTTAACTGACAGGGGGAGGAATGAGAAAGCTAGCTGAAGATATTTGGATAGTGGAAGGCGAAGCCGTTCCTTTTTTTACCTTACCATACACCACGCGAATGACCGTTGTTCGGCTTGATGACGGCGGGCTGTGGCTCCATAGCCCAATCCGTTTTAGTGAACAGTTAGCTAGTCAATTAAGCGCTCTAGGTATTGTTAAATACCTGATTGCCCCGAATCATTTACACCACCTTTTTATTGGTGAATGGCAGGGCCGTTACCCTAATGCCAGCACCTACGGCACCGAGCAAGTTATAAACAAACGCGGAGATTTGGTTTTTGACGGAGCGTTAACTAATAGTGCTAATATGCATTGGCCGTGGCAAGAGTTTATAGAACAAACCTTGTTCACCGGCTCCCCCGCAATGCAAGAATGTGTCTTTTTCCATAAAAAATCAGCTGTTCTTATTGTTACCGACTTGGTAGAAAATTTTAGTATTGAGCATTTTTCTTGCTGTCATCGATTGATTGCCAAAGGGGTAGGGATTTTAGCGCCTGACGGAAAAATGCCGATAGATTGGCGTTTGAGCTTTATGTTTGGTAGAGCAGAAGCTCGCAATCATCTAGCTACTATTCTCAATTGGCAGCCCAAGGTTCTGGTAATGGCACATGGCGAGATTGTTGAAACAGAGGCTACAGCTTTTCTAAAACGCTCATTCCGCTGGTTAAGCAAAGCGGAATAAGTGGTCTGTAGCCTAAGCGGTGTGTTTGGTCTTTAGTCTTTTTAACCACACTTTGAGCGGGTAAAGAGTTTGTCCTATTACTGTCCGAGGCAATCGTTGGGTTGTGCCGTAACTTGCTGGCCAATGTTGTTTGGGAAAATGATAAGTCTTGAATAAGCGGTCGAATAATACGGTATGCGCAGAATAATTGGTATCAATCGCCGGTTTTTCCGAACTATGGTGCCAGTGATGGAATTGTGGCGTAACCAATATGTACTTTAGGGGGCCAAATGAAATACCTAAATTACAATGGATAAGTACTGCTTGCAGCGCGGCGAAGGTAACGTATATATTCAGCGCGGCCTGATCAACGCCCAATAAGTAGAGGGGGATCATTACCATCGCTCGTTCTGAGAATACTTGAACGAAATGTCCTCGCGAACCTGCTAGCCAATCAATATTTTCAATCGAATGATGAACCGCATGAATAGGCCACAAAACTTTGAACTCGTGATAAGCACGATGCTCCCAATATAAAACAAAATCGGCGCTAATCACGATAACGACGAATTGTACAATGGTAGGTATGCTTCTAATGCTTTCTTGAAAGGTGTTGCTAACAGCCCAGTCAAAGTGACTGACATGGTAGTTGGCAAACACGAGTATGGCCGAAATAGCGAGGTGATTAAAAGAAAAGTAGAACAAGTCTACATCCCATTCAGGCCTCATGATTAATTGATTTCGGTACTTAGGGAATAACTTCTCTAAGCTTAAAAATATGAAGATGGAACCTAAAAATGCCAAGATTAACCAATCAATCCCCAGTGACAGCTCGGCGGGTTCAACGGGGCCTACAGGAATTCTGTATCCACCTAACAAAAAAGCGACGGCTGTAAATAGTATTCCCGAAATACCTAAATATTTGTAAGCACCTTTATTGAGCAAAAATGTCAGAATACCTAATACGATTGACGTATACATACCGTATTTAAGCACCTGTTGTAACTGCTCCGCGTCATAGATTTTTCTTAACTCGGTGGTAGTCAGCATGGAAGGATATAGGTAGGCTATAACCGCTAGCAGGCTGAGTATTCCTAGAAATAATGAGCAAAATCCGCTGATTCGCCCTTCACCTAAACGAAACTCTTTGTCTACATTTTTTGAAACGGTACGTGGTTTGTAGTTGTACTCACTGTCCATGTGATTCTCTGCTTGTATGGGAGCTCAGTTTACGCTTAAGTCTTGGTGCTCAAATAACACTGCTATGAAATGGCAACTGCTGATTAGAGCTAAACCGCATTTTGTGGCAGGCATAGTAAAGTGTTTGCTGTTGAGAATAAAGTTATTAACATATTTAATACAACAAGGGTTTTATTGTTAAGCGTATGAGCGAGGGCTTCGGCGTAATCTGCTAGGTTTTGTCATTCCAACAGTCCAAACGCCAATATAGTTGGCGTTTGGAAAATTGAATAGGGGAGAAGGTACTTTAACGCCCACCAGTTTGTTGCAAGCAACGAGATTATTGGTTGATAGCGAAGCCTATCCCCAGACTTTTGTTATGTTTGTTGTAGTCAATGAGTGATTCGCCGTAACCATTAAAATATTTAAGATACAGCGCTAGCTCTTGGGTGATTCCGTAAGACCAACGCAGGTCTACCGCGCCCTTGTTGTCGCTTTTTAGGTTATTCCGGCCTAAAAAGCTTAAGCGATGTCGGTCATTGATTTGCCATTTGGCTGTGAGCTCTCCGTAACCGTAATAATCTTCCATATTGGGGTTGTCATCTTCTTCCGCTGTTTCCTCAAACCGATACCAAGGTTTTACAGCAATAGTGACGGGCTTAGCGTCGAAGCTAAACTCGGTATATATGCGATTCCAGGAACGAGAACGTATTTGGGTCTGACCGTTAGATTCATGCACTAAACCTAAACGTATCCATTCTGGCGACCAAGCCGAGCTGCGTGCCTCTTTTTTGCTGTTCCACTGATAGAAAAACTCGGGCTCGTAGTTGGTTTCCCTCACTGAATCGCCAGAGCGTTCATAAGGTTGCCAAAAGGTTTGTTGGGTATACGCAAAGCTGAGATTGTCGGTGTCGGTAAACAAGTTGAAGGGCATGGTTAAGCGAAAACTAAACTGAAACTCCACTTCTACTTTGTCGGGCTGCTGGCCTGGAACGCCTCCTGCCAAGTCGGGAACCGACGGGGAAGGGTTGTACTTGAAAGGCAGAATATAACTATCTCTAAATATGCTCATGCCAGCAAATGTCCATTGGCTGCTATCAGACATCATTTCGCGTCTATCACCAATTCGGTTTAATGCTACTCCCAAGCCGAAGGATTGATTGTGAATGTTATAATCAAGCATCGATTCACCATAGCCATTAAAGTACTTGGCATAAAGCGAAAACGCTGGCGTTATACAATAGGCAAAGCGTAAATCTATTGCGCCTTTGTTATCAGACTTTAGATTGTTTCTGCCCATAGCGCTGACGCGGTGGTTACATTGGTTGTCACCAAATAAGTAAGCTACAGAAACTTCGCCGTATCCGTAATAATCGGTAAAGTCTCCGCCATTATTAACTTCTGGGCCTATCGGGATCCAAGGTTTAGCGGAGAACAACCAGTCGTTGTAGGATGTATCAAACTGAGCATAAATCCGCTCCCAAGAGCGATCAAAGTCGCCATAAGAGCCATTGGCTTGATGGCTAAAACCAACACTGGCTGAGCGCAGATGCCATTTATTCGCGTCAATAGCAAACTCATCAGGTCGCCAAGTATAAATTAGCTCGGGTTCGTAGTTGGTATCGCGAAAAGGGGAAGAGAATGGTTTGTTGTAAACTTGCCAAAAGCTTCGTTGAGTATAGGCAATACTAAAGTAGTCTCGCTGGCTAAACAGGCTCTCGCCTACAATCAACTTACCACTGATTTGAAACTCTGTTTCTAAGTTATCGATACCGCGATTACTGTCAGCTTCTTTTGTGGCTAAGGCCGAAGAATAGTCACCAAGATCAGGCGGGTTAGGGTTATATTTTCCGAGTAGAATATAGGTGTCGCGATAGGCCACAAGCCTTGGACCGGTTTGTTGTTCTGCAAAACCGCTGGTGCTCGCCAGCGAAAATAACAAGGCGCTAAAGGTTAACTTTTTCATCTCATCCCTGATATTCAACCAATGGTTTTAAACCTGATTGCAATTTCTATATCAATTTAACAATGTTGTTACCTTAATGTTAGCGGTGATACGTTTAAGATGCGAGGTTTTGTAAGCCAAAGTGTGCTGCGATAGGGTTAGCAACTCGTTGTAACTGAGAGAAAATTTGGAAATAAAAAAGGAAGCGAGCCGCTTCCTTTTCTTAGGAGACAAGTACCAGTCAAGAGAGGGTATACGCAATAGCCACACCAAATGCCACAATTGCTACGGTGAATAGTAGCTGGATCCCGGTGGATAATAAGGCTAAAACAAATCCTGCAACTGCAGTGGTTTTAAACAGCAGTGAAAACAAAATACTGGTTACTACTATTGCTACCAAAGTGGGGAAGAACCCTTGGCCAATGACAATATCGGTTAGCATGCCGGCTGCAATGGCCAAGATGACCGCAATAAAACATACATCCATGCCTGAGCGTTCTATTTTTAATACTTGAGTGCCAATTTTAATTGGCGCCAACATGATTAAAGTGAGCAGTGCGAGAGTGATTACTACAGTCATATCATTACCTCATTCCTTGATATTAAGCATCCGTGCTAGTGACAATGTACTGATTTATTGTCATACCTAATTAGGTATAGCTGCAGAATATCTTTCGTTTAGAAAATGAGCCATTCCCCATTTGGGTTAAATTTGTCGTTTAAATAGTGAACACTCTGCTAAGTCTTTGATTATGCTATTTCACAGTGTGAACTTTTTATGACGAGGAGGTTTGTTAGGTTTTTTGAGCGCGGAGTGAAGCGATGTTCCAGAATATCGTCCATTAGCCCGCTTTAGTTTTTCGTCGTATGAGAAGTTATTGGCGAATGGGGTGGTTACGAGCAACCAGCAGAAAATGTCGTTATATCAGTAAGCTATTGTCTAGTTTGAATCTGAATATAAATGTTGAATAAGAGAAAGCCTCGCGATAGCGAGGCTGTAGAAGCGCTTACATAACAATTGTTATGCAATGAACACAGGACCACTCCAGCGCAGGGTTTTACCGTCAACCTCGAGCTGATGTTGAGTATCTTTTTTCACATTAGCTTGGTTAGACACACATACCGTAATGTGTTTACCCGACACCAAATGAATCGCAACCGCTGACGCCACTTTATTATGAGTGAGAACCTCTACGGCACATACTTGGCCGCGTGCATCAGTGCTGGCTTCAATGGCTTCATTAAAGTAGCCGTGAGTTTCAAATACGTTAGCAAATAAATGATCTTTAGCTTTCTGGCGAAGTATCAGTACTGGCTCGCTGCGTAAATTGAAGTCAGGATCGTTAGCGCCAGTGCGGGCCATTATCACTTGGCTGTTCGCTGTTGCTGAGCTTATTACTGAGTAATAACTGTTGCCTTGTAGCCATGTCATTAGGCTTGAGTTGTTTACCTCTGCAGTGGCTTGATGCCACAAGTGCTGGTAACCGTGTGCGTCGCCCAAGGGTTTTAACGTGGCTTTGCATTGGTAGTTAAAATCGCTGCGAATAAAGTGACCAGAGTAGTGCAGGGTATAGTCGTAGTTATGTTCTTGCTCACTCACCAAGCGGAATAAATCTAGCACCAATGGCTTAGTAAAGCCTTCCGCTTCAAACATTATAACGCTGCGTTGTTGGTCTACACCTGGGTAGTAGTTACGTACAAACGCACTCATCGCTTGTAATTTTCTGTTGCCGCTTACGAAGAAGTGTTTCTCTCCCCACTTTTGTTCTGCGGTTGCAGTGTCACCTTGGTTTTGACTTTGGAAATCAACCACCACGGTATTATGGGCAATCGTTTGCTTAGCGTAGCTTTTGTTTTCAGGAATGTAGCGACCACCGAATTTAGGCTCAATGTTTACCCAACGGCCATAACCGTAATCGTGTAGCACTTCTTGGCCACGATTAAATAGGTTGAAGTGCAGGCCATCAAAGTGGCCGTGGTCTAGCGCCGAGTGAAGTTTATGATCACTGCCGTGTTGGCCAAACCATAGAAGCGCCATGCTGTCATCTTGCATAGTGTCACGGTGGCGTAGAATCGCCACGCCGCCGCGATCGCCTTCAGCGCCGTCTGTTAACACTAAACTGCCCCAGTTAAAACCACCTAAGTTTGCGGCGTTATTGCTGGCTTCAGACAAGCTAGCGCCCGAAGCGTGTATCCACACTTTAGCTTGGTGCTTGGCCATCGCCACTAAGTTTGCATCGCGTTGGTAACGGCTAAAACACATGCTGGTCGCAATCAAAATGCCTTCGTCATTAATGTCCATAGATTTAGAGGAATCATTAAGCGCTGGCAGTACACCATTTGGAAAGGCGGTAGACATTACTGCGTAAGTGGTGGTTTTAATCACTTGGTCTTTTAACTGATAAATACCAATTTCTGGTTGGCGACGTTCAATGGCTTCGGCAAACAAAAAGATTGGGCGCAGTGAAAAACGGTGATAGTAAGGGCCTTCCATGTAGTAACCGTCTGGCGAAAATAATTGAGTCAGTTGGGCAATAAAGCCTCCACTTACGCTATCGCCTTTTAAGCCGTATAAGGCTTTATCTACACTGGTTTGGTCTTGAATGGCATAGCCACAAATACCTACCCCGGCTACTGCCCACAAACCATGGTTATGTACTATGTCAAAATCATGGGTATAAACGTCAACAAACAATTCAATCATCAATTTGAACAAATCATTTTCGATCAATGTTTGTTCATCATCTGCGAGTTTGTGGCGAATACACGAGTAAGCACATGAGGCGTAAAGCATCCACATGTTTTCGTTCAAGGTTTGGTGAAACAAGCGCCCTGGTGGGTTGGTGTCTCGGCTAGTGTTTAGCTCTAAAGTAGGGTACACCTTGGCGTATTCAACCAGCATGTTTCGTGCGTAATCTAGGTAGCGTTGTTCTTCAGTAATCAGGTACAAACGGCCGGCTAAATCTAAATGGATGTAGTTTTGTTTATGGCGGTTATGTTCGTAACCACCGGCTTCACCGTGACCAGGGATCTCGATGCCTAATGGCATGTATGCCTCTAACGCGGCAATTTCGCTAGCGATAGATTGACCAATAAGTGAATCGGTATTTAAATGCTTAGCGAGCTCTTTTGCTTCTTCAAAGCTTATCAATAGTGGTTGGTAAGTCATGATTAACCTCGGTTCTTTTCTAACGCCAGAGATCCCTGCCAGCAATAAGTTTGTTGATGAGTTTCTATAGAATGCTGAGTATTGGCGCTTACGTTTCGCTGATTACTTAGCATTACAGTGAAATGAATATTTTCGCCCAGTATTTGAATCACAGTGCCTATTTCGTTACTGGCTAGCACCTTTACTTCTGTTACTTTACCGCGAGCATTGGTACTCGCTTCTACGGCTTCATTAAAGTAACCATGTGTTTCCAACACATTGGCAAATACTGTCGATTTGGCTTGGCGGCGCAGAATAAGGCTGGTTTCGCTACGCAAGTTATATTGTGGGTCATTGGCACCAACCCGGGTAAAGAATAGCTCGTCGTTGGCTTCACTGGCGCTAATCCACGAATAGTAGCTATTGCCTTGTAACCAGCTAACAAGGCTGTTGTTTGCGGCTTTGCCTTGGGCAACATTCCATAAGTGCTGGTAACCAAAGTCGCTACCCATTGGCGAGAGTTCGCCATGCATTTGGTAGTCGCTGTTACAGCGAATTATTTGCCCTTGATATTGCAATGCGTAGTCGTAACTATGCTCTTCTTCACTGTTTATGCGGAAAACATCTAACAGTAAAGGTGCGTCTAAGGCATCATCGTTTATCAACAGTAAGCTGCGCTGTTGATCCACGCCAGGATAAAAGTTATCGGCAAATGCACTTACCGCTTGCAGGTCTTTACCTTGGTTTTCGAAGAAATGTGGAACACCGTGTTTAGCGTCGGCGGTTTCTACATCAAAGTCATTTTGGCAATCTTGGTCTACTGCCACCGCGTTATGGGCAATAGTTTGGCGCGCGTAAGACTTGTTTTCATCTAAGTAGCGTCCGCCAAATTTGGGCTCTACGTTAACCCAGCGTCCAAAACCGTACTCTTTAAGCACTTCTTGGCCACGGTTAAAGAAGCTAATGCCTAAGGTGTCAAAGTGACCATGCCCCATACCGTGTTGGCCATAGTTCATAACTAATTGGCTTACGTCACCGTCTTGGCTTTGAAGGCGAACAAAGCCCTGAGCACCGCGGTCTCCGTTTGGTCCTTCGTTTAATTCAACACTTGGCCAATGCGGCAGGCTGGTATTGTTCGATTTTTCAAAGCCTTGCGAAAGCGCTGATCCACAACCATGTATCCACACTTGCTGCTGAATGTTAGCCATGCCGAGTAGTTTGTCATCGTGGCCATAATGCTTGTAAGCCAAACTTACTGCTACCACCACGCCTTGGTCTTTAATATCCATAGATAAAGACGCGTCATTTAAAGCAGGGAATACACCATTAGGGTAGGCGGTGGCTAACAAAGCTTTAATGGTTTTTCCAATCACTTGGTCTTTGTATTCAAAAATATTTAGGCTGGGGCGATGGCGGTGCAATACTTCGGCAAATAAACACAGAGGGCGAATCGCATAACGATGGTAATAAGGCCCCTCCATGTAGTAACCAGAAGGAGCAAACAATTGGCTAATTTGCGCTAAAAAGCCACCACTTACATCATCGCCTTTAAGGCCATGCACAGACATTTCAACGTACTCTGGTTTATCAATGGCTAAACCACAAATCGCTACTGCAGCTACTGCCCATAAACCATGGTTATGAATGCGATCAAAATCGTGACCGTATTTTACCGTGAACATATCCAACATAGGTTGGAATAGTTTGCTTTCGATGTGCTGGCGCTGTTCATCATTCAACCAGTGTTTAATGCAGCTATAGCCTAAGCTTGAGTAAAGTAACCACACATGTTCATTTAGGATCTGATGGAACAAACGACCTGGTGGGTTGGTATTGCGTTGAATGTGAAAGCCAAAGCCTAAGTATTTGTCGGCATATTCAGTCAGTATCTCGGCGGTAAATTTGGCGTATTGTTTGTCGCCAGTGATTAGAAATAAACGACCCGCCTGATTAATGTATTGGTAGTTTTGCTTGTGACGGTTGTGCTCGTAGCCTCCGGCTTCTCCATGTCCCGGTACTTCGATGGGGGTGGCCATGTAAGTTTGAGTATCGCTAATCATTTTAGCTAGGCTTAAACCCATTAAGCTGTTGGTACCAAGCTGCGCACTAATCTCGGTAATTTCTTGCTGGTCGAGTAGCACTGCATTTGTTGTCGCAAGCATCTAAAAACCTCTGAATACATTAATTTATTGCTATAAAGTAATACAAATAAGGGGTAAGATCATCCTTGTGGACAAAAAATAGTGAGATTACTCACAATATATCTTTCTTTATATTTTATGTTTGTGGTGTTGCTGCTTATCTGTGTATTCGTTGTTATTTCTGGCTTTATGTGCTTTTTAACGCATCAACTGAATGTATAGGAAAAATAATTGGATCTTCATCACGAATAAAGTGTTTTTGTATTACAATATAATTTAATTGTTTTAGACTAAGTGTGTTCTTACATTTTCTTATTAAACTTTAACCTTCAGAGGCGGCTATGAGTATTGATATCGTTGTTGTACTGGCCTACTTCGTATTTTTAATTGCGATAGGTTGGATGTTCCGTACCTTCACATCTTCTACCAGTGACTACTTTAGAGGCGGCGGTAAAATGCTGTGGTGGATGGTAGGTGCGACAGCATTTATGACTCAATTTTCAGCATGGACCTTTACTGGAGCAGCAGGGAAAGCATTTAGCGACGGTTTTGCCATCGTTATCTTGTTCTTAGCCAACGCGTTTGGCTACTTTATGAATTACATTTATTTTGCACCGAAGTTTAGACAGCTTCGCGTGGTAACAGCCATAGAAGCCATCAAGAAACGTTTCGGACGTACCTCTGAACAGTTTTTCACTTGGTTAGGTATGCCAGACAGCCTTATTTCGGCGGGTGTGTGGTTAAACGGTTTGGCTATTTTTGTTGCCGCAGTGTTCAACATCCCAATGGAAACAACCATTATCTTTACTGGTGTAGTGCTAGTGATTATGGCGGTAACCGGTGGTTCGTGGGCTGTTGTTGCGTCTGACTTTATGCAAATGTTAGTGATTATGGCGGTAACAATTACCTGTGCCATAGCGGCTTACTTCCACGGTGGTGGCTTAACTAACATTATTGGTAACTTCCATGGCGACTTCGTGATGGGCAGTAACCTTAATTACGTGAGTATTTTCTTACTATGGATTGTTTTCATCTTTGTAAAACAGTTCGGTGTAATGAACAACAGCATTAATGCTTATCGCTACCTTTGTGCTAAAGACAGTGATAATGCGCGTAAGGCTGCAGGCCTAGCGTGTATCTTAATGATTGTTGGCCCTCTTATTTGGTTCTTACCACCTTGGTACGTTAATGCCCATATGCCTGATTTTGCTGAAGCATATAGCTCGGTAGGTGGTGCTGATGCAGCTTACTTGGCCTTTGTGCAAAACGTTATGCCAGCGGGCATGGTGGGTTTGTTAATGTCGGCAATGTTTGCGGCAACCATGAGCTCTATGGACTCGGGTCTTAACCGTAACGCCGGTATCTTTATCCGTAACTTCTACTCACCCATCGTGCGTAAAGAAGCAGCTAGCGAAAAAGAACTGATTGTAGCGAGTAAAGCCGCCACTATTTGCATGGGCATTGTGATTATCTCTATCGGCCTATTCATTAACTCACTTCGTCACTTAAGTTTGTTCGACATTGTATTGAATATTGGTGCCTTAATTGGCTTCCCAATGCTCATTCCTGTGCTACTCGGCATGTGGATCCGCAATACGCCTGATTGGGCAGGTTGGGGAACCTTAGTTGTGGGTGGTGTGGTGTCTTACGTATTTGGTATCGCGTTAACTGCAGACGACATTCAAAACTGGTTTGGTTTGGACCAAGCGTTAACTGGTCGTGAGTGGGCAGATCTTAAAGTGGGTCTGAGCTTAGCGGCGCACGTAGTGTTCACTGGTGGCTTCTTTGTAGCCTCAACCATGTTCTTCAAAGGCCGTACGCCAGAGCGTGAAGCGGAAGTGGCCGAGCTGTTCCGTGATTGGAATACCCCAGTACATGCCAATAGTGAAGAGCAGCAAAACCTAGATACTAAACAGCGCTCAATGTTGGGCAACCTCATTAGCGTAGCTGGCTTCGGTATCATCTCTATGGCGATGATTCCAAACGATATTTCTGGCAGAGCTTTGTTTGTACTGTGTGGAACTATTGTACTAGTAGCGGGTATCTTGTTAGTTCAAGCAGCAAGAAAACCTAATAAAAAATTACCGGCAGAAGCGACGATGGAATAAACGCTAGATGCTTAAACCAAGGCGAGCACTAGGCGAGCCTTGGTTTATAAAAAACGGATTTGCCTTAAGCACAACCGAAAACTAACCATAACGAGAAACATTATGACAGCATTTTTTGATTCAGCAGCAACACCTTGGGACGACCTAGGCGACGGTATCACACGTAAAATCGTGGGGCACACAGACCAACTAATGGTTGTTCACGTACGTTTTGAAAAGGGCGCAATTGGCGCACCGCATGCCCATGAGTTGCATGACCAAATTGGTTACGTAGCCGAAGGTAGTTTTGAAGCTGAAATTAACGGCGAGAAGAAAATCGTTAAGAAAGGCGATGCCTATATTGCTCCAAAAACCTTTATGCATGGCGCAGTGGCGCTTGAAGAAGGCAGCGTATTAGTAGATTGTTTCTCACCACCGCGTGAGGACTTCTTGTCTTAAGAGGAAACATTCATGACTGAGTTAAAAGTCGCCTTTATTGGCGAATGCATGGTAGAACTACAGCAGCAAGAGCAAGGCCTTCGTCAGAGCTTTGGTGGCGACACACTAAATACTGCTGTTTATTTTTCACGGATTAGTGAAAAAGCCAAAGCAAGTTATGTTACTGCATTAGGTAGCGATAACTTGAGCGAGCAAATGATCGCTACTTGGCATGCTGAAAATATTGATACCCACTTAGTGCAGCGACTAGACGATAAGATACCAGGCATGTACATGGTGCAGGTAGACGAAACCGGCGAGCGTAGCTTTTTATATTGGCGTAACGATTCAGCGGCAAAATTTTGGTTAGACAGAGCTAGCGAAGAGCTATTGGCAGAGCTAAGCAGCTACGATGTAGTGTACTTATCTGGCATTAGCATCGCAGTGTTACCTGAAGCATCTCGTGAAAAACTCTTCCAAGTATTAGCTCAGTGTAAAACCAATGGGGCTAAGGTTGTTTTTGATAATAACTTCCGCCCAGCATTATGGCAGAGCAAGCAACAAGCAATTGAAGCTTACGCAAAAGTATTAGCTTGTACTCATACCGCCATGCTTACCTTTGATGATGAGCAAGAAATTTACGGTGATGAGAATATAGAGCAGTGCATAGAGCGCACTCTAGCTTTAGGTGTTAGTGAGCTAGTCATTAAACGCGGTAGCAAAGACTGCTTGATTGTGACCGAAGATGGCGCAATTAGTGTGCCTGCAACCAAAGTAACTAACGTGGTTGATACTAATGCTGCGGGTGACTCATTTGCTGCTGGCTACCTTGTTGCACGTTTACACGGTGCAAACACCGAGCAAGCCGCATTAACCGGCCACAAAGTGGCAGGTACCGTTATTCAGCATAAAGGTGCGGTAATTGACGCTGCGCATATGCCAAAGATTCAGCTATTATTTACCGCAGATGCGGTATAAGAACTAGGAACAAAACATGAACTTAAATGAACAACTTCAAGCGCTTAAAGTAATTCCTGTTATCGCTATTGATAACGCTGATGATGCAGTGCCATTGGCAAAAGTATTGGTAGAAAATGGTTTGCCATGTGCCGAAATCACCTTTAGAACACCTGCTGCAGCTCAAGCTATTGCTAACATGCGTGAAGCTTACCCAGACATGCTAATTGGCGCAGGTACGGTTCTGACCAGTGCACAAGTAGACCAAGCTATTGATGCTGGTGTTGATTTTGTAGTAAGCCCTGGTTTTAATCCAACCACTGTTCGCTACTGTCAGCAACGCAACATGCCAATTATTCCTGGTGTTAACAACCCATCGTTGGTTGAGCAAGCAATGGAAATGGGCTTAGATACCTTGAAGTTCTTCCCGGCAGAACCTTCTGGCGGAGTAGGCATGTTAAAAGCCTTAACCGCTGTTTACCCCGTTAAATTTATGCCTACTGGTGGTGTATCGGTTAAGAACATTAACGATTACTTGAGCATTAATGCGGTACTGGCCTGTGGCGGTACGTGGATGGTGCCAGCTAACTTGATCAAAGACCAAAACTGGGATGCGATTGCAGAGTTAGTAAAAGCTATCGACCTTAACTAGTTTTACTGAGTTAAATGATAGCCTCGGCAGCGTAAGCTACCGAGGCTTTTTTGTGTCATATCAACGTGCTTAATATGTAGGCTGTTAGAATAACCATACTCGTACAGAGATGGAGTCAAGCCTATGGATTACCTAAAACTCAACGCGCTTAATATTGAAGAACAGCATATTTGCTGCGGCTTTTCGGACAAAAAGTGTGCTGAAAGTTACCAGGCAAAAAAAGCGTGGCTAAGGGAGCAGTTCGATCATGGTTTGGTATTTGAGCGACTCGATGAACGGGCTAAGGTATTCATTGAATATCAACCTGCTGAAAACGCTTGGCTGCCCATTGAAGCAGACAATTATTTGGCTTTAGCTTGCTTTTGGGTGTCTGGAAAATATAAGAAACAAGGCCATGGTAAACGTTTATTGGCGTCTGCTCTTAGTGCTGCTAAGCAACAAGATAAAGCTGGTTTAGTCACTGTAGTAGGGCGTAAAAAGTATCATTTTTTGAGTGATACTAAGTGGTTACTTCGGCAGGGCTTCAAAGTGGTAGACGAAGCGCCAAACGGCTTTATATTGCTTGCGCTAAATATCACTTCAAAACAAAGCCATAAATCACCTTGTTTTAGACAAAATGTTAAATTTCCCTCTTTGAGCCAGCAGGAAAAGGCATGTGTGGCTTATTATTCTAATCGTTGTCCCTTTGCTGAATATCACGTTACCCAATCACTACAAGAAAGCTGTAAAAAGCGAAACATTACCTTGCACTTAGTTAAATTTACTAGCTCGGAGCAGGCGCAAGCTAGCCCAACACCCGCGACTATTTTTAGCTTGTATTACGATGGTCAATTTATTACTACAGATATCAGCGCGTGCATGGATAGCCGCTTTGACAAATTTGTTAAAATTTAAGGCCTGCTAAGCAGTCGTCAATCACCTTCATGTTTTGTTGTGGTTGTGTAGATTATTTGTTGATGCTTATATTTGTTTGGCCTAGTATGATTTAGGTCAATATGGATAAGGCTTATACCTATGAATAACATGCTGTTTTGTTGTCTAGCGTTAATTCTCTCTTTATCGCTAAATGCCTGTTACTTTGACTCTACTGGGGATCTCGCTGTTGAAAAACTGCAAGTCTCCGTTCGGAGCGTTGATGGTGATAGTTCACCAGGCTCCCTTCCAAAAGGTTTTAGCCAGTCGTTAGTGGCTACGGCGACCTTATTCGACGGTTCAACCCGAGATGTTACTCACCTGGTGCGTTGGCGTAGCAGCAACCAAACTGTCGTTAAAGTTGCGGATCAGAAAGCATCAGCAGTGGCCGTTGGTAGCGCCGATATTTCAGCGATGTTGCGCGGAATAGAAAGCAATCAGTTGAGTATTAACGTTACTGACGCGGTATTAGTCCAGATTCAAATCACGCCTCCTTTAGTCTCTCTCCCCGTTGGAATAGTCCATAACTATCAAGCTTTAGCGAGCTTTAGTGATTCCAGTGTTATGAATGTCACCGATCAAGTTATTTGGACTTTAGGCGATAGCGGCATAGCGACCATGGATGCTGGCCGCTTAACCACTTTATTACCAGGTTTTATAGGTTTAACTGCGACGTTACTCAACGTTCAAAGTAATTTGGTTGAATTGCACGTTACTGATACTGAATTAGTGTCTATTCAGGTTACCCCTAGCGATTATACTATTGCTTTTGGTACCAATGCTGAGTACTTAGCAATCGGCACTTATACGGATAGTAGTACGCAAGATTTAAGTAGCTTAGTTGAATGGTATAGCAGCGAAACTAATGTGGCCACCATCGCTGATGGCTTGGCCACCGCGGTAAGCCAAGGTTCTACAAACATTAATGCGAGCTTAAACGGTGTAAGCAGTAATAGCGTGGAGCTAACTGTAACAGCAGAAGAACTGGTTAGTATTCAAATTACTCCTGCTTTGAGTTCCCTTCCTGAGGGCGGAACTCAAGTTTACGTGGCTACCGGCACCTATACAGATAACAGCACTCAAGATATTAGTCACCTAGTCGCTTGGAACAGCAGCGCTATAAATATTGCTACGATTGTTGATGGTTTGGCAATAGCTGTTGATGAAGGCACAAGTGTAATAAGTGCGAGCTTACATGGTGTAAGTAGCAGTGCAACGTTAACGGTAATAGAAGAAGAGCTAGTGAGCATTCAAGTGACGCCGGCTTTAAGTTCTCTTCCAGAAGGCGGGACTCAAGTTTACATCGCCACTGGCACCTATACAGATGACAGCACCCTAGATATTAGTCATTTAGTTGCTTGGAACAGCAGCGCTACAGATATTGCTACGATTGTTGATGGTTTAGCGATAGCGGTTGACGAAGGCTCAACTGTAATAAGTGCGAGCTTACATGGCGTAAGTAGCAGTGCAACGTTAACGGTGATAGAAGAAGAGTTAGTGAGTATTCAAGTGACGCCGGCTTTAAGTTCTCTCCCAGAAGGCGGAACCCAAGTTTACATCGCCACCGGCACCTATACAGATGACAGCACCCTAGATATTAGTCACCTAGTTGCTTGGAACAGCAGCGCTACAGATATAGCTACGATTGTTGATGGTTTGGCAATAGCGGTTGACGAAGGCTCAACTGTAATAAGTGCGAGCTTACATGGCGTAAGTAGCAGTGCAACGTTAACGGTGATAGAAGAAGAGTTAGTGAGCATTCAAGTGACGCCGGCTTTAAGTTCTCTCCCAGAAGGCGGGACCCAAGTTTACATCGCAACTGGAATCTACTCGGACAACAGTACTCAGAATATCAGTAACTTGGTGGCTTGGAATAGTAGTGATACACGTGTAGCAACTATTATAGGTGGCTTAGCGACAGCTGTAATAGAGGGTAATAGTGTTATCAGTGCCACCTTAGGTGATATTACCAGTAACAGTGGGGCGTTAACGATTACAGCTGAAGAATTAGTCAGTATTCAAATTACACCGGCTACGAGCAGTATCGCTAAAGGGATTACCCAACCTTATGTTGCGACAGGAACTTACACAGACAGTAGCACTCAAGATATCAGTAATCTGGTGGCTTGGAATAGTAGCAATACCAGTATAGCAACCATTGTTGATGGTTTAGCAACGGCGACAGCACAAGGAGTCAGCGTAGTCAGTGCCAGCTTAGGAGGCATTCATAGTAATAATGCTACACAAACGGTGACAGCGGAAGAACTGGTTAGTGTTCAACTTACCCCTACCGTTAGCAGTATTGCGAAGGGTAATACTCAAGGTTTTGTTGCAACCGGTACGTACACAGACAATAGTATCCAAGATATCAGTAGTTCTGTGTCTTGGAATAGTAGCGATACTGGAGTCGCAACGGTGGTTGATGGTTTGGTCACAGGGGTGATTGAAGGTAACAGCACTATTACTGCTAGCTTAGCGGGCTTTACCATTAATAATGCTAGCTTAACGGTAACCGCTGCGGTGTTGGCGAGTATTGAGGTTAGTGTGCCGAGCGAATTGTTAGTTACCGGTAGAGCGAGTACTTATAGCGCCACCGGCGTTTATAGTGACAATACAACGGCTGATCTTACCTCACTGGCTGATTGGAGTAGTGATAATGCCGCAATAGCGACGGTTACCGATGGTAATGCAGTCGCTGTTGCAACGGGTGCTGCAGTGTTTACCGTGAGTTACAACGGAATAAACAGCCCAGGGACTAACTTATTGGTTGTTGATACAGTGCCCGTTTGTGGAGCGAACCCTGCATCGGGTGATTGCATCATGTATTCAACAGGTTTATCAGGTAATGCTGCCGGCAAGTTATTCACCGCAGGGCCTAGTTTACCAGTGGTTAGCGCCATGGGGTATACCGTTATGAATCAAGGCGCCAATACTGGATTAACCTATGGGCAAGCCATTGCGGAAGACGGTGAATATGGGCCTGAAGGCACTTATGTAAGGTTTCGCAATGATGGTGTAGGTAATGGGCAGTACGACCGCTTTTGTTTAGATTTGAATACTATTGTCTTTGATGGAAAAACTAATTGGAGGCGAGCAACACGTTTCGAGCTAAGTGATCTGTTTGCCGACTATGGAAATATGTTTGTAAACCAAGGCTGGCCTGTTCGATCCGGTTATTGGTCTTCAAATTACTATGGATACAGTGGAACATATGACAGCGATTTGTATTGGTTTGTAGCTATGCTAGATGGCAGTAACTATACGCAAGTTGACTGGACGCCTCGACCTGCAAGTTGTGTGTCGGAATAGCATGTAACTCGTTGTGGCTAAACTCATTCTTCTTTGTGGTTTTATTGGTTCGGGTAAAACCACCTATGCAAAAAAACTGGCTGAGCAAGTGCCCGCTTTTCGTTTCACGATGGACGAATGGATGATCCCATTATTTGGTGAACATATGGGGAGAGAAGTCTTTGATCATCGTGTCGCCACGCTTACTCGTCTTTTTCAGCAATCGGCCGTTGATCTTATCAAGCTAGGTAACTCAGTTGTTCTAGATAGCGGCTTATGGAGACGTATTGACCGTGAACAAATGATGCAGTGGGCTGAATCGCTGGCTATTGATTATGAGATACACTATTTGAATGTAAGCTTTGCAAGGTGTTGCGAACGAGCTTACTTGCGTAATGGTGATTGTGACCAACACGCCTACAAAATGACGCCTGAAATGATGACTCAATTTTGGCAAAAATTTGAGGTGCCGACTGAGGATGAGCTTGTAAAGTGGGTAGGGGATTAATCTGATAAAGTAGTGAGGCGAACTTAAGTTAATCATTATTATAGATTTTTATTTTGTGTGATTACTTATTAAGGCTTGTAAGCTTCAGCCTAAAGCAATAGACTTTAACTTTACAATTATATGACATTAATCACAAAGTCATTTTTGCTAATGCTTCTACATCATACTTTGATGATAGATCCAAAACGCGTTTCGCGATTTAAGATGAAAGCTCAAGGGACTGAGTTTGGATAGACAAACTAGTAAGTTAAATTTAAAGGTATTAGCCGAACTAATCTTCGCTTTAGTGGCTATTTTAACCTTAGGCTTTTTGTTAGCGCGTTTCGAAGCGTTTGAATCTATATATAACTTCTCGCGCGCTCATGAAAGCTGGGAGTTAGACGAACTAATCATTATGCTGCTGTTATCACCGGTATTTTTGGTATGGGTGTTAGCACGTAGATGGATAGAAGCCTTACAAGAAGCAAAACTTAGAGACAAGCGCGAACGGCAATTAGCGTATCAAGCTACTCACGACCCCCTTACAAAATTACCCAATCGACTGTTACTTGAAGACCGACTTAGCCTTGCAGTAGCTCGCGCACAGCGCAACCATACTCAAATTGCAGTTATGATGTTAGATCTCGATGATTTTAAGCGAGTGAATGACGAACTTGGCCACGATGTTGGAGACCGCTTACTGGAACAGTTAGCCGCCCAGCTAAAAGCTTGCGTTCGAGCTGAAGACACCATCGCACGTTTTGGTGGTGATGAATTCGTAATAGTACTTTGCAGTGCTAGCGAGCAGCAAGCCTGTTTGACACTCGTTGACCGTATTCTGGAAAACTGCGTAAAGCCGATTACCCTCAATGGTATAGAGTTAATAACTTCTGCCAGTGTAGGCCTCACCTTTTATCCCGATAACCATCATGAAGAGCTCGCACCGGACCAATTAATTCGTCAAGCTGATCAAGCGCTGTACCAAGCTAAATTAGCAGGTAAAAATTGCTACTCTATTTATAACAGCGAGAGTGCCAAAGCGATTAAGTGCTCCCACGCAAAACGTAAAGCGTTTGCTTACGCACTGAATAATCAGCAACTACAGCTATTTTATCAGCCTCAAGTGAATATTAAGACTGGCCAGGTGATAGGTGCCGAAGCGTTGTTACGTTGGCAGCATCCTAGGAAAGGCTTGCTCTCTCCAATGAGTTTCTTAGATGCTATTGAAGAGCACAGTTTAAGCATTGATTTAGGTGAATGGGTTATCGATACTGCCTTGGCGCAATTACAGCGCTGGCAGCTATCAAACTGTCGTTTTAAGTTGAGCATTAATATTGGTGCATTACATATTCAACAATCTAACTTTGCTGAACGTTTGCAACAGCAACTCGCTAAATATCCCAGTGTTAACCCAAACTGTTTACAGTTAGAAATTACCGAAACTGGCATTTTAGATGATCTGCAGAAGGTAGCTGCCACCATTACGCAATGTCAGAAGATGGGCGTGAGTTTTGCCTTAGATGATTTTGGTACCGGCTTTTCATCACTCACCTATTTACAAAGTTTGCCCGCAGAGTTGATTAAAATTGACCGCAGTTTCGTTCGAGATGAGTTAAATGACCCTAAAGATTTACGCATGATTCAAGGCATTATTAGCTTAGCCAAAGTTTTCTCTTTACCGGTTATCGCAGAAGGTGTGGAGTCTGAAGCGCAGCAAAATAAGTTACTTGGTTTAGGTTGCGAGCTTGCTCAAGGCTACTTGTATGCCAAAGCCTTACCAGCTGATGAGTTTTTATTATGGCTAACGGAATGGCAAACTCAGGAAAATAGCCAAAGTTCTTCTTCTAGGGTGGAGTATTCAAGTATCCCTAAGTTAGCCTTGTAAGTCTCTTGTTTAGTGGCTGTTTTTGCCTAAAGATAACGCATGAAATTAGCCTCGTTAACAAGTATTGCGGTGAACAGATTTCTTACTATTTTTGCAACCTTAGCCTTATTTAGATGAGTTTACAGATGGTGGAATTAACCCTCTTTTAAAGCATTTTGTGTTTCGTAGGCAGAATGTATCCCTCGAAACGTAAACCCTATCCTATTTATTTTAAATGCTATTAATCTGCTTTTACCTGTCCTTTACTCTATATTTTAAATAGACCGTAGCGTGTTATGTTGATTTTTGTGTAAATCGTCGAGTCTCAGATTGTTGGATTTGGCTTAAGCTAGACCATGATGCTAATTTAATTATTCTTTTAGATAATAATATCAATAACTGTCTCTTATACAAAAAACTACAAAATTTTCTCTAGTCAATTATTTGTTAGGATCTTGTTAAGCGTTTGCAATTGCAAATGCTTAATTTTAACAAATTGTTGGTTTATTTTGCTATTAGGGTAGGCGGGAAGCTTGTCTGAGTTATCTAATAGACACTAAAAGGGAATCGTAATGCATAGTTACAAGCGAACATTAAAAGTCACCTTATTATTTGCACTTTCAGCAGGTTTGATAAGTGCTTGTTCAGAAGAGCAGAAAGCGACGTTAGGTGCAGAACTGCTTAGTAAGTCAATTTCTCAAGCGTCAATTCTAGATCATTTAGCCAGTTTAGAGGGCTTATCTTCAGCTACTACCGATGGAAACTCAATTACTCGAGTGGCTGGCAGTGAAGGCTATAGTTCTTCTGTAGAGTTTATTGTGGGCAAGATGGAAGCACTAGGTTACCAAGTGGAATTGCAAAGCTTCGACTTTAGGAGTTGGGAAGAACTACCGGGCTCAGCGGTGCAAGTTGATGGAGTAAACTTATTAGGAATTTCTGACATTACCGAAGGTGAAGCAGCTGATTACGCAGCGATGTCTTACTCTGCTAGTTCAACTGGAAAAGTGATGGCTGATATCGCATTTGTTAGCCCAGACTTTCGCTTTGACGCCGACGATTATGACAGTACTGATGGTTGCGAAGTGAGTGACTTTGATGGCTTAGAGCTAACAGGAAAAATCGCGGTTATTCAACGAGGTGGCTGTAGTTTTAACCAAAAAGTAGTGAATGCCCAGCAAGCAGGCGCAGCCGCTGCACTTATATTTAACCAAGGCAATGATGAAGGGCGTACAGCCGTTGTAAATGGCACCTTGGGGAGTGATAGTGAGGCGGTTATACCAGCTTTTGGGGTAAGGTTTGACCTTGGTGAGCAATGGTATCAAGCGAGTTTAGTGGGGACGGTGACAGGGGAGCTGACCATATCCACGGATGACAACATGATCGTAACAGAAAACATTATCGCTGAAACTAAAAGAGGCGATGCCGAGCAAGTGGTGATGTTAGGCGCTCACTTAGACTCCGTTGCCGTAGGTCCGGGTATTAACGATAATGGTTCGGGTAGTGTGGGTTTATTAGAATACGCAACGCGCTTAGCTAAATATGAGCATTTGCTAAAGAACAAAGTTCGATTTGCCTGGTGGGCCGCGGAAGAAGCTGGTTTAGTTGGGTCTGAGTATTATACTAATGACTTGTTTGGCCCCCTATATAATACCGCTCAACAGCAAATATTGTCTGAGTTAGGCTTAGATGATGTGAGTGAATTGAGCCCAGAGCAAAGTGCATTGGTTGATCAACGTTACAACCAGCTTAATCACATTAAACTCTATTTGAACTTCGATATGATTGGCTCGCCAAACTACATATTCGGTGTAATGGACGGGGATTTATCTGACACCAAAGACAGCCCAGATAATGCTTATACTGGCGACTTTACTCCACCTGCTGGCACCTCAAACATAGAGTCTGTTTTCAACCGCTTTTTTAGTGAACAGTCTGAGCAAACAGTACCTCAAGCGCTGTCTAAACGTTCAGACTACGCAGGCTTTGCAGATTGGGGGGTGGCATTTGGTGGCTTGTTCACCGGAGCGGAACGCGTAAAAAGCATAGCTGAAGCCGAAGCATTTGGTGGTGACGCTGAGCAAGCTTACGATCCTTGCTATCACCAAGCGTGTGATGACTTAAACAATGTTAGTGCGAAAGCTGCATACATCAATACTCAAGCATTGGCGTATGTGACCACCTATTATGCGATGAAAAAAGAGTTGTTTCCTGCTGAACCAGTGGTTCAGCAGGCGCGGTTTAGCTCATCAGCAACTTACCTACCTATTGGCACTAAGTTAAAAGCTGCCCCTAGTCATAGTGATCATGGACATTTCCATGGTGATTTAGACCAAGATAGAGAGTAAAGCGCTGTTCACTTAGTTATTGGGGGCTTTACGCCCCCAATTTTATTTCTTGTAACGGGTGTTGTTCTGGTCTGCTTTGTTATATTTTGGTTGTTTATATGTAGCCAAGTGTGAGTTTGTGACAATAAGTTTAAAAGAAGCCGGTGAAATCCAACAGGGTCGTATTCATAGCAAACTGAGTGATTGTAAATCGACATTTGATGCTAGCTCACCTTTTTGTAATCCCATCTTTCTAGTCGCTCTTGAGGAGCGACTGTGCGTAGGCGGCAACACAGGTTGGCAGCCACATCACATTGAGTTGCCCGATCATCAAATAGTGATTCCTAGTTATATAAAGCAGCACAGTTATGGCGAGTATGTTTTTGATTGGGCATGGGCCGACGCTTATCAGCGTTACGGTGTAGAGTATTATCCTAAGCTGGTCACTATGCAGCCCTTTACTCCTATAACTAGCAATAAGCACCTTGGTGGAAACCTTAACGCATCGCTCATAAAGCAGTGGGTAGACAGTGTTTATACCGTTTGCGAGCAACAGCAATTAAGCTCCTGGCACTGCAACTTTATTGGTAAGGACTTAGCCGATGAATTTGCTGAACTTGGTTTAATGACCCGCCATGGAGTGCAGTTTGAATGGCTTAATAAAGGCTATCAAGATTTCAACGATTTTTTGGCTAGCTTTACTTCTCGTAAACGCAAAAACACCAATAAGGAGCGCCGAAGCGCTCAGCAAAATGTAGATGCTATTCATTGGAAGATTGGCGCTGATATAGACTCAGCCGCATTAGACGCTTTTTACCTGTGTTACCAAACCACTTATTTAAAGCGTGGCCAACAGGCCTATTTGTCTCTCGCTTTCTTTAAACAGCTTTGCGAAAACATGGGTGAATCTATGTTGTTGGTGGTGGCCGAAAAAGATCAGCAAATTATCGCTTCAGCCTTATTCTTTTTTGATGAAACCAACCTTTATGGCCGTTATTGGGGGAGCGTACAACAAACCGATATGTTGCATTTTGAGCTGTGCTTTTACCAAGGGATTGAGTTTGCGATATCAAGAGGTATTAATCGCTTTAACCCTGGAACACAGGGAGAGCACAAACTGTTAAGAGGTTTTGAACCCATCACTACTTATTCATCTCATTATGTAAAAAGAAGTGACTTTTCCGTCGCTATCGCCGATTTTTGTCGGCAAGAAAGAATGCAGATGGCGCAATATAAACAACAATGTTTACAGCTGCTTCCATACAAGCAAAGCTGTGACTAAAGGGAAGATGGAATTCTAATGATTGATTTAGCGTTACGCTGTCATTGCGGCAAAATCGAAGGTGTAGTTAAGCAAGTCAGCGCCAATAGCTGCAACCGAATGGCGTGTTATTGTAAAGACTGTCGCCAATTTTCCAATCACTTGTCAGTAGATTCAAACACTCTAAATGAGTACGGTGGAACAGAGCTATACCAAGTGGCTCCAAATAGTTTACGCATCACCCAAGGTGCTGAACATCTAGCGTGTTTACGGTTAAAAAGAAAAGGCATTTACCGTTGGTATAGTGCTTGTTGTAATACGCCAATTGCTAATACCGTGAGTTTAAAGCTACCGTTTGTTAGTGTTTTCCATGACTTTGTAGCCGAAGGGCAACAACCTGACCTTAACTTAGGAAAATCTTTAGGTGCAGTTCATTCTGACCAAGCCTTAAAACCCTTACCTGAACACTTACAAGGTCAGTCTCAGCGTAAAATTGTCGTAAAAACAGTACTTAAATTGTTGTTGTGGAAACTTACGGGGAAGGCCAGGCCAAGTCCATTTTTTGAAGACTCAGGCAGATCAAAAGTGAAACCCATTATTCTTAAAGAATAATTACATTGCTTCTTGGTTTGCTGCTTTTACTTTGCGTTGTAAGTAATAAAAAATCACAATTTGAAAAAGCTTAAAACTTAACCAAAACATATCTCGTCTCCGGTGGTATATTCTAATGTCCCAGATCCGTGTGGTCGATTAATAGATGAGTAAATAATAAGAAAGCTCAATTTTTGACCATTTTCTCAGGTTTGTTATCCGTTCGCAAGCTCTACTACAGATACACCTAATACCCAATAAATGGCATCAATGGCCTGCTGTTTGTCACCCCACTTTTCTGTGAGCAAACTCTGTAAACGTTGAATACCCGTTACTGTCATTGAACTGGTATCTTCACGCGTAGCGTTACTTACCAACAGGTGAACCACAGTTTTAAATACTTTTTCGTTTAAACAGTTATGCCAAGATGCCTTAAACGTGTCTGGGTTAGTAAAGTCCAGTTGAGTCATCAATACTGGAAACACTTTTCCGCGTAAGGCTTCACCAAAATCTGTTTTAGTGGGGTAGTAGGCCTGAACACTACTTTTGCCAATACCAAACTCTTTCGCCATATTGTTTAACGTAATGTAATCCCAGCCTCGTTCAAAGAAACAATTAAGTACGATTGCATCGTATTTTTCTTTGTTCTCTTGCCGTTTTTCTACAGTAATTCTTGCCATATGCTCCTCCGATTTCGAGCAATATAACACTTTATTCGTCCTTTGGATAAATAAAATGTTGACTTTATGGGTCCCGGGGACGTAATATGCATCTCGTCATAAGGAATTGAACAACGAAACAAGGAGATATTTGGTTTATTTGTAGCGGGCTATTCGAAATTAGATGGTGTTGAGCCCAACTTTAAAGGTAGAAAAATGAAAAGAACTGTTTTAGCAACTCTCATTGCGATTAGCCCACTGGCCTTAACGGGTTGTTTAGATAACTCTAGCACTTCTGATGACTCTGAACTGCAGGCGCGCACGGTTAGTGTAAAATTGCAGTCACCAGCCTCAATTGGTCTTAAAGAGGGTGAGCTCGAAGGCAATGATTTACACGAGAAGGTAATTAAGGTTTATGACAACAACGGTTACCCCCACTTTCTCCGGGTCGATGGTTACCAAGTACTGGTAAACGACTTTATCGATGGAGTAGGCGCTAGAGAAGTTCTTATCGATATCGAAGATATCAGCAAAGCTGACAGCTTTGACATTGAGGTTACCGGTGAAGCTCACATTAAGCTAATCGCCCCTATTACCTATTTTGATGGTGACGTAGCTTACTCGTATACTGCAGTAGCTGAAGAAACTGTAACTCGTGAAACCAATGAGGTGTTGCTTTATGCTGAATATGACCCTTCGTTTAGCTACGTTACTGTTCGAGCTACAGAAGACGTTGACCGTGCCAACACCTATGTAAATGATGAAAATTTGGCTGCCGCCTTAAATGAGGACGGTACTGATGCGTACCATACAGTTTACGTTCAGAAAGAATCTGTAATTGAAATAACTACAACTTATGGGTCGACAATCGTAGAAACATTGGCCTATGACTCAGAAAGTCCAGAGCATTATCCATATAACATCACTAGGAATGAAGAAGGTGGGATTATTATTGTTCCTCCTAAATTTGGCGAGCCAATTGAAATTTCACCTGTAGAGCCAATCATCACTAAGTCTCAAGTGATTTTTGCTGATATAACCAACACTGATAATACAGACGGCGCAGTTACGTTAGTGCCTAAACCACGAGGTGGGAAACCTAATGATTTTGAGGCCACTGTTAAAACGGTAGTTGGCAATGAAAATCTTGGAACCATTGGCGATAGAAATCTAGATTTTACTTATGATTTACTTACTCATGAGGGAGCTATTCAGCCGTATGTGAACATCTACGTAGATGGGACTCTTGAAGTAACGGATGCAGATAACACAGTTACTAAAGAGCAAGTAAAGTCGGTAACTTACTATGGTAACGGTCAAAAAGATGTCACCGTGAGATTTGAAAGCTCTGATGTACCAAGTAAAACATTTGATTTATCTGAAGTTTTACACCTAAACGTAACCAACCAGTTGGACAACAATGGCAGAGGCAATTTTTGGGTTCGCTTAAATGATGAAGACGCAAATTCAGGTACCCCTATTACTATTCGTACTTACGATTTTAGCCTGATCTCGGTGGAGTAATATAGTTATGCTACCGATTTTAAACGGCCTTGTAGTACTGTTGATGGTAATTGTTGCGATGTATCTGATGATACGCAAAGTTGTTCAAGGTTTGGTTGTGTTACCAGTCGCGCTGAGTGCTAATACCCAAGAAGAAAAAATTACTAGCTAACATTACTCATTAGCTTTTAGACCAAATAAAAAACCAGGGGCAATATAGCTTCTGGTTTTTTGCGTAGAGTATTTTTGGCTGAATTAGCTTTTTCTATTTTTATAGTGGCCATTACCTTTCTTAGATTTAGGTTTGTAGTTAAGAATAGAAACCGGAACCTCTTTAGTCGGTACAAAGCCTTCTACTTCTTTTCGTTCGATTAAGTGACCAATACGGCTTTCTATGGCGCAAAGGTTTCTAAAATCGTCTCTAGAGACAAATGATATCGCTTCGCCTTGGGCTCCAGCTCGGCCAGTTCTGCCAATGCGGTGAACGTAGTCATCGGCTTGGTCTGGCAAATCGTAGTTTACTACGCGGCTCAGTTCATCAATATCAATACCACGAGATGCGATCCCTGTGGCCACTACAAACTTTACTTCGCCAGCCTTAAAATTTTCTAGTAGCTTGTTTCTCGACGCTTGGCTTCTGCCGCTATGAAAAGCCTCAGCGGCAATGCCTCGTTTTTCTAACTGACTCACTAACTTAGCAGAACCGTGTTTGGTTTGAATGAAAATTAGTGCTTGTTGCCAGTCATTTTCCTTAATCAAATGGCTGAGCAGCGCTGACTTTTTATCTTTATCTACGGTAATCAAGCACTGGTCAATTTTGGGTGCGTTATCAATATGGTTGCTTACCGATATTTCTACCGCATCGTTAATGGTGGTTTTCGCTAAGGCTTTAACTTGCTTTGACAGGGTCGCCGAGAACAGCAGGCTTTGGCGATTGCCTGGTAAACGGTCAACAATTTTAGTGATATCGTCGATAAAGCCCATATCTAGCATGCGGTCGGCTTCATCTAACACCAGGGTTTCTAGTTGATCAAAATGTACCGCTCTTTGGTACATCATATCTAGCAACCTTCCTGGAGTGGCCACGAGTATGTCTATTCCGTAAATTAGCGCTTGTTTCTGTGGCTCTGAATCAACGCCACCCACCATCGCTAACGAGCTTATTTCTAGGTGTTTGGCGTAGTCTACAATGTTTTTTTCTACTTGCTGTGCTAATTCACGAGTGGGAGTGAGTATTAATGCTCGTACTCGTTTACCGCGTAAATCTTCACCTTGTTGGCTGATTTTTTCCAAGATAGGTAACACAAAGCTGGCCGTTTTACCGGTGCCTGTTTGCGCAGCGCCCATTACATTCTTACCGGCTAATACCAAGGGGATTGCCTGCTGTTGAATAGGGCTTGGAGTATGGTAGTTTAGCTCTGCTAAAGCGTGCAAAATTGGCGTGCTTAATCCGAGTTTGGAAAATGGCATGATAGTTCTCAGGTCAACAAAGAGGGCTGTTGCTATTATAGTGGCTAGCAACACAAATTAATAAGGCGCGCAGTGTAACACGTAAGCCTGTGTAAGCTAGTCTAGTGATTGGCGGTCTGTTGTATTGTTAACAGCATTAAATGAAGAGGCCTAAATGATTTCTTGCCAAGATTATGACTATATCGAAATAGTATGCATGTATCATTTTCCTATAAGGATCGAGCTTGTAAACGGCGAGACCATTCAAGGTAAAGCCTTGGATACACAAAGAAATACAGAACAAGAAGAATGTATAAAAGTATTAGTAGGCGAAGATGAGCGCTTAATAAATTTAAGCTCGATTAAACGTTTAACAGTACTGATGGATAACCCACACTTTCATGCCGTTGAGTTCAATTGATTTGGCAGTGTCACTATTGTTTTGACGTAAAAAAGGCGAGCACTGCTCGCTTTTTTAGTTAACCGAAACCTTATGTTACGCAGGCTGGCGTTGATGTAACCTCACATTTAACATGCGCAGGGTTGCTTGAATACCGGCAAATACTTGGTTTGAGTTAACCCCTCGAGTATGGAACTGCTTGGCGTCATCGGCCCATTGAATCACACATTCTGTTAAGGCATTTGCTTGACCACCTGGAGGAATACGTACTTCGTAATCAAGAAGTTCAGGCATGGTTAGATCAGCTTCAGAAAGTGGATAGGCTAGTGCTTTCATAAAGGCATCAAACCCACCGTTGCCGTGGCCAGAGCTTTTGTAGACTTCATCACCAATTCGCAGGCGAATATTGGCAGAGGATTCTAAATCTAAGCCGCTGGTGATCGAGCAGTTAAGTAACTCAATATGGGCGAAATCATTGCTTTCCATAATGTCGGCAATAATAAACGGCAAATCGTTAGGGGTAATAGTGGCTTTTTGGTCGCCTAATTTAACAATTTTATCCAACAGCTTTTTCTGGTTCTCTGGCGATATTTCTATCTCCATCGCTTCAAGGTTTTTAATAATTGAAGCCTTACCGGCCATTTTCCCTAAGGCATAACTGCGTTCTCGGCCAAAGCGCTCTGGGCTAAGTTCGGTAATATATAAACCGCCTTTTTGGTCACCGTCGGCATGAATACCAGCCGTTTGGGTAAACACATCGGCGCCTACAATCGGGGTATTGGCGGCTAAACGTTTGCCCGAAAAGCTCTCTACTAGCTTGGCAATATTGTGAATTTCTTTTTCATCAATATTAAGCTTGAAGCCAAGTTTATCTTTGAGCACAACCGATACTTCAGCTAGCGAGGCATTGCCCGCGCGTTCACCTAAACAGTTCATGGTGCAATGCAACGCCGCCACACCGGCTTCTGCTGCTGCCATAGCATTTGCGGTGGCTAAACCATAATCGTTATGTGGGTGGAAATTAAACTTTATGTTTGGGAAGCGGCTAATCATATCGCTTAGGCTACTTGATACTTCTTTTGGCGCCATAACGCCCAGTGTATCGGGTAGCATAAAATGCTCAATGCCTAAGTCTTTCAACGCTTCTACCAAGGCGTAAACGTAGTCTGGGCTGTTAGCATAGCCGTTTGACCAATCTTCTAAATACACATTTACACTCAAACCTTGGCGTTGTGCGTAGCTTACCGTTTGTTTAATGTCGGCAATGTGTTGTTCTAGCGTTTTACCCAGTTGGTTAGTGCAGTGATTAAGGCTGCCTTTGGTTAGTAGGTTGATGATCTTCGCGCCGGATTCAACAATCCAATCCACGCTTTTGGTGTGATCAACAAAACCTAAAATTTCTATTTGTTGTATATGGCCAGCGCCTTTTGCCCAATCGGTAAGCTGCTGTACAGCTGATTTCTCGCCGTCTGATACACGAGCTGATGCCACTTCAATGCGATCAACTTTTAGAGATTGGAGTAGGGCTTTGCCTATGCTGACTTTTTCCTGAGGGAAATAAGACACACCTTGGGTTTGTTCGCCATCGCGAAGGGTAGTGTCCATGAGTTGTATTGAGCGGTTTTGCTCCATAAACCATGTCTCGCAGTTAAGAAAATTGCTAAAAGCAGGCGCAGCCATAGCTGCGCCTAGCTACAACTAAGCGCTTGGCCACAACCAAGGTAGTTGTTGTTTGTGTTTCACTTCAAATTCGTCGATTTTATCTTCAAATTTCAAGGTCCAACCGATGTCATCAAGACCTTTCGATAAAGTCTCTTTGCGGAATGGGTCAACATCAAACGCAATTTTGTTACCCGCTGGGGTGTTAATTACTTGATTCTCTAAATCGATAGTAATTGAAATGCCTGGTGCAGCTTCTACTTCATCCATTAATGCTTGCAGTGTTTCGGCATCAACTTTAATTGGCAATATGCCATTTTTAAAGCAGTTGCTAAAGAAGATATCAGCATAACTGGTTGAAATAATGGTATTAAAACCGTAATCGGCAATTGACCATGGTGCGTGTTCACGTGAACTACCACAACCAAAGTTATCACCAGCGATTAGGATTTTTGCGCCTTTAAACTCAGGGCGGTTTAACTCAAACTCTGGATTGTCAGAACCGTCTTCTAGGTAACGCCAATCGTGGAATAAGTGGATACCAAAACCGGTGCGCTCAACTTTCTTCAAGAATTGCTTTGCTATGATTTGGTCTGTATCAACGTTACTGCGGTTCATTACCGCAGCAACAGAGTTGTGTTTTTCATATGGTTGCATCATTAACTCCAAAAATTTAACTCACATCGATTAACTCAATGTGTTTACATTATTTCCAATTACGTAAATCGACGAACTTACCTTCAACGGCTGCGGCTGCGGCCATTGCTGGTGATACAAGGTGGGTACGACCCCCTTTACCTTGACGTCCTTCGAAGTTTCGGTTTGAAGTTGAAGCACAACGTTGCTCAGGTTGAAGATAATCACCATTCATGGCTAAGCACATTGAACAACCTGGCTCACGCCATTCCCAACCCGCGTCAATGAAGATTTTATCTAAACCTTCTTTCTCGGCTTGTTCTTTTACTGGGTAAGACCCTGGTACAGCAATAGCTTGTACGCCTTGGGCAACTTTTTTGCCTTTGGTCATTTCAGCGGCTGCACGGAAGTCTTCGATGCGACCGTTAGTACAAGAGCCTACGAATACCACATCAACTGGGAAATCTGTCATTTTCTTGCCAGCTTCTAGGCCCATGTAGTTAAGGGCGCTTTTAGCGGCGAGTGACTTAATTGAGTCTTCGATTTGAGCTGGATCTGGAATAGCTTGATCTACTGGAAGTACTTGCTCTGGCGAAGTGCCCCAAGTGATTTGCGGAGCGATGTCAGCGGCAGCTAATTCTACTACTGCATCGTACTCTGCGCCTTCATCAGTGGTTAGTGATTCCCAGTAAGCAACGGCTTGTTCCCAGTACTCACCTTGAGGGGCAAATTCTTTGCCTTTCAAGAAATCATAGGTTTTTTGATCGGGAGCGATAAGGCCAGCACGTGCGCCGCCTTCAATAGCCATGTTACATACGGTCATACGACCTTCCATGCTAAGGGCTTCAATAGCGCTACCGGCAAATTCGATAACATAACCAGTACCGCCTGCGGTACCAATTTTACCAATAATGGCTAGAACAATGTCTTTAGCAGTAGCGAATTCAGAAAGTTCGCCATCTACTTTAACCAGCATGGTTTTTGATTTTTGCTGTTGGATGGTCTGAGTAGCCATGATGTGCTCTACTTCAGAAGTACCAATACCAAAGGCTAGGGCGCCAAAGGCACCATGAGTAGCGGTATGGCTATCACCACAACATACCACCATACCTGGATGTACAAAGCCATGCTCTGGTACAACAATATGAATAACACCATTGTTGGCGTTGTTCATGTCGTAAAGGTTAATGCTGTTGTCGGCACAGTTTTGCGCCATCACTTCGATTTGTTTTTTGCCAATTGGGTCTGGCAAGCTTACGCGGTCGGCTGCTTTAGTTGGAACACAGTGGTCCATTGTAGCCAGAATGCTGTGTGGGTTACGAACCGGGCGATTAGCAATGCGTAAACCTTCGAAGGCTTGCGGGCTAGTTACTTCGTGCATGAGGTGACGATCAACAAAAAGGATAGATGCGCTACCTTTTGGTTCGTGGACTACATGCGCGTCCCAGATCTTTTCGTACATTGTTTTTTTCATGGCTTCCTTTACACCCTGTCTGTTGCTCTCACTCGCGTTGTTTTTATATCTCTGTCAAGCGTTAAGCGAATACGACTAACTTAAACTGTTTATTTTCTCTGTCTGCCAATTACGATTTTTAAGCTAAAAATAGCGCTTAAATAACCACAATTAAGACCCGACATCATAAAACAACATCACAGGTGCAGCAAGGGGCACGAGGGATTCATTGTTGATCTGGCGGCCAAGTTGATGTTTTGCCAAATGAAAGCGCTGTCAGTCATAAAAATCACAAATAATCATGCTTTGTTAGTGAAAACTTAAGTAGCTTTTGTTTTCATCATTCCAAATGGTTGAACGAGGTGTTTGCTCGCAGGGTGCGATGTACAAATACCATGGAGGTTGAATGAAAGGTTTTAAACTTGGTTTATTAAGTGCCGCGTTAGTTATGGCGGGCGGTTCGGCAAATTTGTCGGCGGCAATGATCAAAACCCCTTTGTACATGAATTATGCCGATAGCGGCGTAAATGTTGAGCAACGCTTAAAGTTTGCAGGAAAGAGTCGCTACAAGATTACGGTACCTCTAGAAAAAGGCATTTATAACTTCCAGGTGTCTGATGAAGGTCAACAATGTGGCCTACGTTACGGCCCCGCCGATGAAGCGAAAATGCGCTTTTCCAAACCTCAAGGCTTGAGCGACTGCGCTGAAGACAAGTTCTTCGAGCTAAACATTCGTTTTGCTGGCAATTATGAGCTGATTTTAGATAACTCCGATGCCGACAAACCTACTTTACAAGTATCGCGTAAAGCCAAAGCGTCTACCTTCAAACGTAAACCTCCAGCCGTGGATTGTATTGCTTGGGATGGTCAACCGGTTACCGTTGACGTTAGCTCTACCTTTAGTAACGGCGAAACGGTAAAAGACTTCTATTCTGGTCAAACACAAAAAGTTACTAACGGCACTGTTACCATGCAACCAGACCCCGCAAGCGGCGGAGTATTGTTGCTAGAAGCGGCGGATGCTGAAGCCAGTGAGTTCTCGTGGGATAACGCCAGCGTTTATTTCATCATGACAGACCGTTTCAATAACGGTGATACTAGCAATGATTACCCGCTAAATCGTAAAGCCGACGGTAAACAAGAAATTGGCACCTTTCAAGGTGGCGACTTTAGCGGTATTACGGCCAAGTTAGATTACATTAAAGATTTAGGCATGAACGCCATTTGGGTTACCCCAATTGTTGAACAAATTCATGGCTTTATTGGGGGCGGTGAAAAGGGCAGTTTCCCATTCTATGGTTACCATGGTTATTGGGCTTTAGATTTTACCAAGATTGATCCAAACCTAGGCAGTGAAGAAGATTTTGGCCGCTTTGTAGATGAAGCACATAAGCGTGGTATTCGAGTATTGGTAGACGTTGTAGTGAACCATGTTGGTTACCCTACAATGGATGATATGCAAACCTTTGGCATCAACGCTATGGCACCAGGCGCCCCGGTGCCTAAGAAGTGGACTGATTGGCAACCTGATTTCGAAAAAGGCCACAACTGGCATCGCTACAACAACTTTATTCGCTGGAGTTCTAGCGACTGGGCAGACAAATGGTGGGGACCAGATTGGGTTCGTAGTGGCATGGCTGGATATACTGCTCCTGGCGGCGATGATATCACCATGAATTTAGCTGGCTTGCCAGATCTAATCACCGAAAGCACTAAGCATGTAGGCTTGCCGCCTATTCTAAAAAATAAGAAAGATACCAAAGCTGTTGAGCGCGAAGGCTATACGGTATTGGATTATTTGGTGGAGTGGCATACCAACTGGGTACGTGACTACGGTATTGATGGCTTTAGAGCAGATACCGTTAAACACGTAGAAGCCGAAGTATGGGGCAAGCTAAAAGACTCTGCGACAGAAGCGTTAGCTGAGTGGAAAAAAGAAAACCCTGAGAAAGCAATAGATGACAAACCGTTTTGGATGGTGGGTGAAGTATGGCACCACGGGGCTTACCGTGATTTCTACTTCGATAACGGCATGGATAGCTTAATTAACTTTGAATATGCAGGTGAAAGTGCTGCACTTAAAGGCTCTCAGTGTTTAGCGCAAAACGAGAAAATGTACGCAACTTATGCCAAAGACATAAACAGCGATCCTACGTTTAACTTGCTTACTTACATTAGTTCGCACGATACCAAGTTGTTCTATTCAAACTATGAAGATATTCCGCTACAAGCAGGAGCGGGTACAGCATTGTTGATGATGCCTGGTGGCGTGCAACTGTATTATGGTGATGAGAGTGGGCGACCACGTGGGCCGCAATCGGATGCATTTGATTCGCCGACTCGTTCATTTATGAATTGGGAACAAATTGATAAAGAAGCGGATCGCCAAGCTTTGGTTAAACACTGGCAAACAGTGGGTCAGTTCCGAGACCGTCACGTAGCGGTTGGAGCTGGTGAACACAACAAGATCAGTGACCAGCCCTATGCCTTTAGCCGCACTAAAGGCGACGACAAAGTCGTTGTTGTATTTGCGGGCATCAAGCAATAACAAACAAAAAATAAACGGTAATAGCAAAGCGACAGTATGGTTAGCCATACTGTCGCTTTTTCGTTTAGGGTTTGCCTACTGCTTTTCTAACGATTAGTGCGCTTAAGCCCAGCAGTACTAGCCAAATTGAAGTGGGTTCAGGTACTTGGGCTGGTAGATTTGCGTCGCCACTAATAACGATATCGCGAAAAGCAAAAGCTTCGGCACCACTGTTCTGCGTTGCGTTAAAATACAGGCTAAATACCGAACCACTGCCATTAAGCGATTGTTCTAGTGTTTGGAACTGGTTATTTAAACGCTGGTTGTTAACAAGCAAAGGGTCGTTTAATACCTGCTGGTTGCCATTGGCTAATCGGTAGCTTTGATCGGATTGCTCATCTACAACACTCGAAAACAATGCGCTTACTGGTGCTGCATCAATCGAGTAGGCAAAGCTGAATATGTCTGATGATTCAAAGTCACCCATAGCCGCCATAGCAATAGAAATCGAGTTGAGGGTAAAACCCGCAATGTTGAAATGCCAAACTGCTTGAGTGCTGCCGCTTGGATTGTTTGGGTTAGCAACATCAGTAACACCAAAAAATGTATTGGTGTCATTTTGAGTATTAACAATGCCCAAGCTATCATTGGCAGTGGTTAAACTAGTGTCTAACAAACTATTTGGGATAGTGGCGCTTACTCCAACACGGTACTTCTCAAATCCGTCTTGCTCACTATTAAACTGCTGCTCGTAAGGGTTGCTGTGCTCAATAAGACCTTGGCTGTTGCTATTAAACATATCGTAGGCAATTACTGAGGCGAAGCTGGGGCTACTTAGTAACAACAAGTAAGCAGGTAGAACAGTGTTGGTTTTAAGCATTTGGCATTCCTTTTAAAGTGAACACCAGCGATATCAATAATTAAGCCAGAAGCAATAAATTCATATTTATCAATGGGTCGCAAAGACTTCCTCAGATCTTTTTGTGTGAGTGTAAATTAAAGTGGCACTTTTGTTACTAAGGCTTCTTTGCTTATTCATGATGTTAAATAACTTTTAACTCAATAGGTGGGTGTTTGCATGGCCTAAAGTTTTTCTATAAGAAAATTAAAGGCTTAATAAAAAGGGCCATTATGCTGTAAAGAAATCTGACTACCTCCAATGAAATAGCTGCAGATAAATTGAACTAAAGCTAAGGCTCAAACGTTCTAATAATGGTTAAAAGCGAGGATAACGTTTATGAAGAACTTACTAGCTTTACTCATGATTTGTTTTAGCGCTTATTCGCAAGCTTACCCCTTAGAACATAATTATTGGTCACATCGCAGTGTTTTATTTTTCGCTCCGCAACAAGACCAGTATGTGGAAAAATTTGAAGCGGAAGAACTACGCTATCGGTGCCAAATCAAAGAACGAGACATGGTGGTGTTGGTGGTGACCGAAGATGCTAAAGCCATACCTAGCGGCCATTTTGATGATGATGGGTTCGAATATCTACGTAATAAATACCAAGCCAGTCTGAAACAATATACTGCGGTGTTAGTGGGTAAAGATGGCCGAGAAAAATATCGCTGGGGGGCAGAAACTGATTGGCAAAAGATCTTTTCGATTATCGATGCGATGCCGATGCGTCAGCGAGAAATGCGGGATGCTCCTAGCGTGTGTTCAGCCTAAAAAAAGGGCCAAGTAGGGGAGCTACTTGGCCAAAAAAGGAATGCTAAGGTTTTATGAAACTAGAACTTGTATTTAACACCAATACGGGTTTTAAGTTGGCGTTGATCAGTTTTAGAACTTACGCTTGAATTCCAAAATTCTACGTATGGGCGCCATTTTTCAATTTGGTAACCAATGAAGATACCCGCATCCCAGTTGTCATCACCGTTGTTAAATTGTGCATCTTTAGCTTTACCAGCTTCTGCATCCCACTCGTACTCGTGGCTCTTCCAGTAGTTTGCTTCATAATCTAACTTAAGGTTAGGCATGCTTTTAACTTTGTAGCCACCGGTTAAGGTGATTTTAGATTTGTTCCACGTTTCACCATTCTCTTTACCATCAGCATATTGACGGATTTCGTAACGGTAACGAAGGGCGGTTTTTAAACCAAAGTCAGAGGTGTAACCTACACGAAATTGTGGTTTGTAGGTGATACGCTCAGAACCAAAAGTGATTGGCATACCAGGTTGGATGTACCACTTTTTGTTTAGTTTATGACGGTAGCCAAAATCAAATTCAGAGTCGCCACGTTGTAGGTTTTCTAAGAAGCCACCAGGAGTGCCATCTACTTTGTCACCGCTGAAGAATTTCATTTCTACGCTGTAGTACACTTTGCCTTGGTCACTTACCTTGGTTGAGTCACCAATCTTAATACGGCCAGCATGATCTTCTGATTCATGTTTGTACTCAGTACGGATATCAAGCTGTCCAGCGAACGCAGTACCGCTAAGGAATACAGCGGCAATGGCAATTGGTAACGCTTTCATTTTATTCATAATAAATTCCATTTCTATATTTGGGGGCTTATTGTTAAGCCTCGGTTTTATATTTAAGGAGTAGGGTTAAAATTATTTTCTTGGGTAGAGCAACTCTATGTCGCGTTCAGCCCAAATTTCTGCGAGGTTTTTCTTTACGGTGTATTTCGAGAAATCTCCTGATTTAGACAGAGCAAGCAAGCTTTCATCACTCATTCCTAAACCAGCTTTACGGTAAATAGGTATCATACGCATAGTGCGAGGCGTCTTTTTGTGTTGATAAGGCCATCCCTCTGCGTTGTCATGATATTGTGCAACTAAATCAATACCTTTCTTCAGCGAAGCGCCAGTAGTTGATTGATAGCTCCATAGGTCTATACCTATTTTTTCACCTACTTGAGCAACACCGGCTAATGCATCTAAATTAAAGTAGCTGTAGTGGTAAGAACGGGTTCGGCCTAATTCGTGAGGCTGAGTGCCGTCAGGCATAAACTGAGTATCAATTCTCATTTTGCCTTTTTCCACTATGTTCATTGCAACGGATTCTTTTCCTAGAAAGTACGAGATGCCAGCTACCTGCAAGTCGTACCAAGAACCATGGTTGTTTTCAGCGTAAGCTTCGCCTTTAGGGCCGCCACCTAATTCGCTGGTGAGCAACCAGTTTAAGTACTCGCTATACCATTGGTTGATGCCTTTTTCATCGGCTTCTGTCCAATTAGGTGAGGTAGATACCATTGCAACGGCATCTAACATTCGGTCAGCAAATGAACGTGAATCGATTAAACCACTACGGCGACCGTCAGCACGGCCAGGAACACCTTGTGCGAAGTTCATATTCGGGTTCATACGTGTTTCAGGATTTAAGAACCAAGTTCGAATATAGTCGATAGCGGTTTCAGCATATTTCTCGTCTTGGCTAAAGTAATAAGCAATTGCCAAGGCGCGAACTGAACGGGTAAATTTACCTAGGCGTTTTGAATCGGTTTCGCTGGTCTTAGACGCAGGGTTAACTTTGCCATCGTGGCGGATCCACGGTAGTCCATCGGCTTTATTTTTATCAGGCCACCAATATGGACTAATACTTAAGTAATCGTTTTTGTCACCACTTGGCGGTGTCATGCCTTTATCGGTTACAGAAAAGGGGCCTGCTTTTGTCGCGTAACCCGCTTCTTCTAATAAGCGCTCATAACTCAGCTTCATAGACGCAGGTGCCGCATCAGAATGAAGTAAAGCACGGTTCTCTTTAAGAACACTTTCGTTCACAAATACAAATTCAGCTGCTAAAGCTGAAGAGCTAAAAGCAAAACAAACTGCAAGTGCCAGAGGCTTATAATTCGTCATCATCAATCCTTATGGGTGACTTCGATTACTGTATTAATGTAATACAAATATGCTATTGCGATTTGCGATAGTTATCTGTGAACCTGATCAGGTTATTAAATATTCTTGTATGATTAATAGTGGAAAGGTCAAAAAGTGTGGACTTGATAGAGAAAATTGTAAAAAACTGTGAGCTTTTCGCAGTAATTACTCAATTGGTGGTGTTTATTTGAGCAGCTATGTGAAGCCCTTAAGCTTTGTGCTTTACATTATTGAGGAAAATGTTATTTGGCGTTGATTGTAGTTTTCATTTTCAGTGTCTATCACGATCAAACCCTTGAATCCAGACGAGTTAGCATAAAATGTGAGGCGATGAAAAGTATAGCGACTTAAGTAAATAACTGATTTGCGTAAGTTCTTATCTATTTAACGTAAGTTAAGCTTAGTGCCGTCAACAATGTTAACTAAGCGATAAGTGATACAGCAAGGTCATTTAGCGGTTAAACAAAGTGAGAGGGATTAGTGTTAGGGAAGTGGAAGCTTTACTCTTTTACTCATGGTTGATTTGGAGTTCATTTTAATCTTAATTGTACGACATAACCTCATTTAGCTGAGTGTTCGCTAGATTAAAACTTCGCCAGTACTCTGAAAACGAAATAGAATAAATATAAAGCCTTGTATGAGAACAAGGCTTAGGAGAGCGTAATGGTAGAACTAAGTGTTTCTATTGGCTTAAAGGTAGCCAATCTACTTGTACACCGGCCTGGCTAAACATGTCTTCGCTGACTTTGATTTTGTCGCCCCAGCGAGATAAAAAATCTTCACTTTGTTCTGGGCAATGCACAGTACTAATGCCGGTTTGAATGATCTTGGCCGCGCAATTAGGGCAGGGGAAATGAGTGACCCAAATTTCGCAACCAGACAAATCGCGCTTTGCAAACAGAATGGCGTTTTCTTCGGCGTGCAAGGTTTTAAGCAGTTTCATTTCCCTATTGTCGGTTTCTGCACTGTCTGAGATACCGTGGGGATAGCCATTAAATCCGAGAGAGACTATTCGGTTATTTTCGGTGATTACTGCACCTACCTGGGTAGAGGGGTCTTTACTCCAGGAACCTACCAGTTCAGCCATTTGAAAAAAGCGTTGTGCCCATTTAGAAACCATATTGCTTAACTCCTTTGTTAACGCTGCTATTGTGCGCAAGTTCCAATGCGCTTGCAAGTTATCATAAGGTAATGATTTCTCAACTAATCAAGATGTAGGTTTAAGGTCTCTATGCCGTAAAGTTACTAATGGCCTGAGGTTTACCGTATAGCCACCCTTGGTGAAAACTTACGCCCTTTGAAATTAAGTATTCAGCTTGGGCCTTTGTTTCTACGCCTTCGGCGACCAACTGTAACTGTAAATTTAGTGCTAGATCTATGACTCCATTTAATACTTTTGCTTGCGGAGATTCAGTGCCAATGGCGACAACAAAACTACGGTCAATTTTTAAGGTATCTAATGGTAGCTGCTGCAAGTATTGCAGACCCGCGTAACCCGTTCCAAAGTCATCAATCGCCAGTGTTACACCTTGTTGTTTAAGCTTTTGCAGTGACAGTTGAACCTGCGGTGAATCTATTTCGACCAATTCTGTTTCTGTGATTTCTAAGCAAAGGTTAGGGAAATCAGCATGTGCGGCTAACACTTGGCTAATAAATTTGGGGCTTTTTAAATGTTGCCCTGTGATATTAATGTTTACTTTAATCTTTGGGTATTTTGCCAACAAGGTGTGTAAATCACGTTTTAGATTTTCGATAACTTGTTCTGTTAGCGCCACCTGTAGTTGATAACGATCTACATCTGGCAAGAAGGAATCGGGGCTGCGGAGGCCGTCTACTGGGTGCATCCAGCGAACAAGTGCTTCTACAGCGACCAATTGGTTATTTCGAGTATCAAAAATGGCTTGATAAAAATTTACGAACTCTCGATTCTTCAAGGCTACTTTTAAGCGTGATTTTTGACTCAAACGGCGGCGACGGTGTCGATATGCCAAAAAGGTCATGCTACACAGTAAACAAGCAAATAAGCTTACTTGTAGCAGACTTAAGCAATAAACACTTTTGTATAGCTCGTGAATGGATCGGCTTGAGATAAGCGATAAACCTGGTAGCGCTGGGAACACCTGGACGATATAGAAACGCTGTTCCCCATCGTCAAATAGCCTAGCGCCAGAGGTTTTACTTTGTTGGAGAGGGAATAACTGGGCAGAGTTATGCAACGGCAAGCTGTAGTCTCCTATTTTGAATAGCGGCGATCCGGTTTTACTATCGCTTAAGGCTATGGAGTCACTGTGATGATTTGAATCCTTTAAAAATGCACGAAAAACATCTAGAGGGATTGCGGCGTTTATTTCGCTTCCATCATGGCGGGTTTGGGCCACTATCATTGCTAGTTCTTCGGTGTAATCTAATACGGCTGGGCCAAAGTAGCGAAGGGTGCTATCGCTAACTGGTTTAAGTACATCTAAGGGAGGGCTAACCGGGCCCCAGCTGCTGCACGTGAGTTTACCAAATGGGCTGACGATGCCCATTTCAGCAATGTAAGAAATTCGAAAATGAGTTTTGCGTAAGGCGACTAAGGTATCTTCAGAGCAGTGTGTATTGGCGTTATCTAGAAGTGAAAATTGCTGAGCAATAGCATTTAAGTTATGGCTAATGTTATTGAAACTGGTTTGGTAATCGTGAATAAATGCTTCGCGGCGTTGCTGCTTGTTGTTTTCAATTATACAAACATAAGCTATCGCAATAGGTAGCAGGCTACACAGTAGTGCCAAAAGTGCAGGTTTAAAATGAAACCTTCTGATTTTGCTGAGCATTTGTTGCCACCTTGAATGCAGAGTATTGCCATTACGCACGAAAATGCTCTCGCGCTTAGAAACAGACAATAATTTTGAGTGGCAAATTTACTGCATTTTTATGAAGGAATTGTTACAGGTAGGGCTAAGAAGAAGATTGAGAAACGAGTGCGTAAATAAAAGGCTACAATTGATGGTTTTGTAGCCTCTAGGGTTTACTTCATGGTAGCAATAAACTTATCTGACTCAGCTATCGCTTTGCTCATTTGCTGAATCACGTCAGCAACCTCTTGCTCTAAGCGTACGAATTCTTTGCCTACAGAGCCAATAGCTCGCGCATTTAGATTGTGTTTTAAATAAAGCTGATTGTCGTTTAACCGACTTAACACCGGTGCCATTTGTGATTCGGCTCGGCGCATTGCTTTTAGCATTGCTGCATAGCGCTTTTTAGTGTCGGCGAGTTGAGTTTCGCTTTCCGCTCTTAAGCTGGTTGATTGATATTGTTCCAACTCGCCTTGCCATTCATCAAACAAAGCTTCGGCCACGCTATCAACTTCATCAATGCGCTTACTCACTAGTTCAGCAGCTGCTTTGGAATCTTTATATTGATCATTTACTTGGTCATAAATAACTTCTAAATCACCGCCATCAAAATTGGTCAGGGTTTTAAGGTGTTCTAACGCAGAAGTAAATTGTTGCTGCGCATCTTGTTGGCTTTCTTGAGCGTCTTCAACTCGGTCGACCAAAATCTCACGTTTGTGATAACCCACTTTTTCCATGGCCGAGTAGTAAGTAGATTCACAGCCAACAAGGAAAATGAGCAACAAAAAGGGCGAGAGCAGTTTCATCGAGAACCTCCTGGAGAAAAGCGCGCAGCATCAATAATGGCCCAAATATGAACGATAACGGCAATAATCACCGGAAATACTACCAGCCACAGTGCGTAACCTGCAGCGGTAAAAATAAAGAATAGTATTGCTGGTAACATCCGCCCTTGTACCAATTGGCCAAGACCCGGGATAAAAAAACTACATATGGCGGCGAGTACATTGCCGGTAGAACCTTGTTCAGTCACAGCTCTTCCTTGAAACGAGATAAATAATTTAACTTATGTTGCCAGAGTATTTAATCGGGCGCGAGTTTAGTTAGCCATTTTTACTGTAATGCTGCCCTGTGAGGCGAATAGGCTTAGTTTTGTCGTTGGCTTATTGATTGTCATCCCTGATAATAAGCATCAGCTTTTTTGGGAAAATACTATTTTCTCATTTACTTAGAACACGGATATTGAATGAAATTTCTCCATACATCAGATTGGCATTTAGGCCGGCAGTTGCACAATCAATCTTTGCTTGAGGACCAAGCCTTTGTATTGGAACAGATTGTGAGCTTGGCCAAGCAGCACGATGTTGATGCATTAATTGTTGCTGGAGATATCTTCGACCGCTCTGTTCCACCTAGCCAAGCAGTAGCCCTGTTAGATGAAGTATTACACCAATTAGTTAATGAGTTGGGGATAAGCGTGATTATGATTGCGGGAAATCACGATGGCGCTCAACGCTTAGCTTTTGCTTCGCGGCATATGCAAAATTTACATATCGTAGGCCCCTTAAAGAATCAGATAAAACCTATCAAGATTAAGTCTAAGGCTGGTGAAAACACAGCGTTTTATGGTTTACCTTATGCAGAGCCTGCAACGGTAAGAGAGGTATTTGATTGTGAGGTGTCAAGTCACCAGCAAGCCATGCAAGTGCTGCTTGAACAAGTCAGCGAGCACGATAGCCAAACAGCGAATAAGGTTGTTATAGCTCACTGCTTTTTAGATGGTGGGGATGAATCTGAATCTGAGCGGCCGCTCAGTATTGGCGGTGCAGACAAAATATCACCGAACTTATTTACTCCTTTTTCTTATGCTGCACTTGGCCATTTACATGGGCCTCAATACAAAGGTGAATCGCATGTGCGTTATTCTGGTTCGCCACTTAAATATTCGTTTAGCGAACAGCACCAAAACAAATCTATAACCTTGGTTGAACTGAATGGTGATGATTATCAATTTGAATTATTGCCCTTAAAACCCTTACGTGATGTACGCATTATTGAAGGAATGTTAGACGACGTTATTAGTGCTGGCGCAACCGACACTAATAACAGCGATTATTTAATGGTAAGGCTACTCGATAAGTCCGCCATATTAGATGCAATGGGCAAGTTAAGAGACGTATACCCCAATGTATTACATTTAGAACGTACCGGTTTAATGGCAGAGAATCAGCAGTTGGCTTTGCATCGTGCGCATGTACAAAAAGGTGAGTACGACATGTTTAGCGATTTCTTTTCTCAGGTATCGGGAGAAAGCTTGAGTAACGAGCAACAAAGCTTGCTAAAAGCCACCATTGAATCACTGCACAGTGGAGACCAATAATGCGTCCCATTAGCTTGCGCATAAGCGCTTTCGGTCCGTTTGCTGGCACCGAGTTTATTGACTTCTCTCAGCTAGGACGCAACCCGCTGTTTTTGCTTAACGGCCCCACTGGCGCCGGTAAAACCACCATTTTAGATGCGATGTGTTTTGCCTTGTACGGTAAAAGCACCGGAGATGAACGAGAAGCAGCACAAATGCGCTGTGATTTAGCCGATGAATCACTGCTTACCGAGGTGGTTTTTGAATTTGAACTTGGCCAACAGCGTTATCGTATTCGCCGCGTGCCTGATCAAGAACGGCTTAAAAAGTCTGGAGACGGAGTTACCAAGCAAAAACCAGAAGCGCAGTTGACCAAAATAGATGACGACGGCAGCGAAACCTTATTGGTACCGGCTAAAGTATCTGAAGCAAATAGCGAAATAGAAGCGCTAACGGGTTTAGACGCAGACCAGTTTCGCCAGGTGATGGTATTGCCTCAAGGCAAATTTAGGCAATTGCTAATGGCTGACTCTAAAGAGCGAGAGAAGATCTTTAGTCAGCTTTTTCAAACGCACATCTACCGAAAAATTGAAGACAGCTTAAAAAGCCAGGCCGCCAGTATTCGAAACGCCGCTGCTGAGCAGAAAAGCATTCGCGAAGGTATATTGCTAAGTGCTGATGTAGAGCAAGAACAAAACCTTCAGCAAGAGTTGGGTGAGTTGGCAAGCACAGTGAGTTTGGCAGCTGATGACAAAGCTCAGTCAGGCAAAGCCTTTGATGAAGCGAGTAAGCAGTTTGAAGTCGCCAAGTTACTTAGCGCAGACTTTGAGCAGCAGGCTAGCTTAAAAGCATCTTTGGCATTACTGACTAAACAAAAGCCTAGTATAGACAAACAACAACTAAACTATGACCAAGCTAAGGCTGCTCGAGCAATAGAGCAATTTGACACAGATTATCGCGTTCGTTTTAACGAAGCTAAGCAAGCAAGCCTAGCGCAAACCCAAAGCGAAACCGAATTAAGCCAAGCCAAGCAAAGCTTGGGCGATGCTGAGCAGTTATTTAAGCAAGTTCCCGAGAAAGAAGCGCAGTTAAATGTTGCTCAGGATCAGCTCCGTTCATTACAAAGCTTTAAGCCTTTGTTGGAAGAGCTAAATAAATTTAATGGCTTACATAAGGCTGAGCAGCAGAAGCTTGATCTGCAAGCTGAACAAGGTAAAGCGCTGAAGCAGCAGCTTAGTGATACCACTGAGCAAAAAGCCAAGCTACTTCAACAGCAAAGTGAATTACGCCAGCAAGCTGATACTCAGGCGGCAAAGCAAAAGATTTTGGGCGTTGCAGAGCAAAGCGTAGAACAAGGTAAGCAATTAGCTGCATTAAATAAGCAACTGGCCGAAAGCCAACAGGCCATGCAACAATCAGCGGGGCAGGGCAAGCGCTTACGAGAGCAACACCAACTTGCGGAACAATTTGCAAACCAAACCGAGTTTAATTGGCACCAAGGCCAAGCGGCCATTATGGCAAAACGTTTAAACCAGGGGGACGCGTGTCCTGTTTGTGGTAGCCAAGAGCATCCGCATTTGGCAGTTAGTGATGATGAACTGCCTAGTGAGGGTGACGTAAAACACGCGAGAGAAAGTGAGCAACAAGCTAAAGACAAATTAGTAGAAGCACGCCAGCAATACTCGGTGTTAAAAGCGCAATTATCTGAGTGGGAAGTTCAGCAACAAAGTTTACACCAGCAAATGGCCAGCAAGGCTAGTTTGTCGCTACCAGCGCTTACTGCTGAGTTGGAACAGGCGCAACAAGCCTTAGCTACTGCCCAGCAAGCGCATAAAAAAGTGGACGAACTGCAACAGCAGATTGAACAAACTACCCAAGCTGAGCAAGCACTGCAAAATAAAGTTGAACTTGCTAAAGACGCTTACCGAAACATTAAAGAGCAAATGGGTGTTTACCAAGCGCAGCATGAGCGAGCTGAGCAGAATCTACCTGAGCAATACCGAGAGCCTCAATTGCTGGAACAGGCAATTGAGCAGCAAAGTGCTAAAACTGAAAGTTTGAAACAAAACATAAGCACTGTTAATCAGGCTTATAATGCGGCAAGAGAAGCGTTAAGTGCAAAGCAATCGGGCGCTGCGGCTGCCAAGCAGAGCCTTAAGCTCGCTCAACAAACCTTAGGTGAAGCTAAAACTACTTTTAGTGAGCAGTTAGCCGGTTCGTGTTTTGATAATGAGGGGGCGTTTAACATAGCCCTTAACAGCTTAAGTGATGAAGAGTTCTCTGAGTTAGAAGCACTGTTGCTGTCATTTAATCAAAACCTGACTAAAACCACGGTTCTTTTTGAACAGGTCAAAGCTAAGCTCAAAGGTAAAAAACAACAAAATGTAGAAGCCCTAGAGCAAGCACTGGTAGGGCATTTAGCGCTGCGTAATCAACACGATGTTCAATGGAATAAACTAAACAGTAGGCAACAGACTTTACAAGATATTCAACAAAAGCTGCTTGGTGCGGATAAAAATGCAAAGAGTTTGCAGGCAAAGTATAAAGTTGTCGGCACCCTGGCTGACGTAGCGAACGGCCAAACCGGCAACAAAATTAGTTTGCAGCGCTTTGTATTAAGCGTGTTATTAGACGATGTATTGCTGCAAGCAAGTCAACGTTTACAGCTAATGAGCAAAGGGCGTTACCAGCTTATTCGAAAAGAACAACGGGCAAAAGGCAATAAAGCCTCTGGTTTAGAGTTAGAAGTCGAAGATAGTTACACCTCTAAAGTTCGCTCGGTAGCTACCTTAAGTGGCGGCGAAAGCTTTATGGCTGCGCTAGCCATGGCATTAGGTTTGTCGGATGTTGTTCAAGCTTATGCTGGTGGTATTAAGTTAGACACCTTGTTTATCGATGAAGGCTTTGGCAGCTTGGATCAAGAGTCGTTAGATCTAGCTATTCGCACCTTAATTGATTTACAAAGCTCAGGGCGAATGGTGGGCGTTATTTCTCATGTGGCTGAAATGAAAGAACAAATAACCAGCCGAATAGATGTATTAAAACAGAGTGGCGGTAGCACAACTCACATTGTTGTGCCTTAACAAAGTCATAAAAAAGGGTAGCTTACGCTACCCTTTTACATTGCTACTGACTCAAGCTACACGGTAATTATATTTTGTAGATGATTGCAAAGTAGTGACCGAATCCAGTAGTTTCTTGAAGTGGACCAGTAGGGTACAACTCAGCACCATCTTTCATGCCATATGTATCGTAAAAGTATTTAAGGCCGTAACCCGCTGAAAAGCGGTCTGAATGCCAGTAGATACCGTGGTAGGTTTGACCACCTGAGGTAGTGCGGTTTGCTTGGTCTGAATATCCGTCAGCACCAAACATATGATCCCAGTAACCCTGGTATGAAATAAAGCTATCATTTTCGAAGAAGTAAATTGGTTTGAACCAGTTGGTAGAAAACTGGTAACCATTCCATGAGCTTTCGTCATCGTTACCGAAGTTTTTTGCACTGTAACGAGCGTACAGGTTCATACCCATTTTGCCCAACCATGGCACATTTACGTCAGAGCCAAGACCAATAAAATGCTCTTGTTGTTCTTGACCAAAGTTGTTTAAGTTGGCGATGTAAACTTCTTGAACTGGACCAAATGACAAGTCTTTACCTGTCACTGCATCTAACGAAAGACGAGGGGCAAATTTCATGAACATGCCACCAGTTTCATGTTTAGTGCTACTGCTGCTATTGGTAATGTCGAAAACATCAACGTAACCGTAGAAATCGAAGTAGCCAGAGCGACCACCAAACTCCATTTCTAGGTAGGTGTCTTTGTAGCCTTCATTAACATTGTGCGGCTTTTGATCGATGGTATGCATAAGGTTGAATTGCATCCATTTGTAATCGCCAGCATGTACGTCTTCTTTTGGTTCAACAGCGTTTGCTGAAAAAGATGACACGGCAAATAGTGCTGCGCTAATCAGTCCAAGTTTTTTCATTAGGGTAGTTCCTTGTTCACATTTAGGTGAATTACCGAGTGTGTTTTGTTTTGAGTACGGCGGGAATTCTATAGATGAAGGGAACTAAAGTTCAGAGATAGATCACAAAAAACTGCGCAGTAATTGCTCAATTAAATTATATTAACCCTATATGTGTATGGTTTTTAGCGCTAGACAAAAAAATAACTAAAATTTTATATAAAAATCAACATTGTTTTAGTTATGGGGTTTAGCGCTAAAAAGAGACGGCTTGACCAACGAAATATGAAATAGTGGCGGGTTATATAGATTTTTATTCTTTGGTGTTTTTAGATTTTTCGAGCTTGTGTTGATAGTCGCTACCAATAATCTCTAAAGCTTTTAATACCACCTCTGGTTCGATTTGGTTTTCTTCGAGTAATTGAATGAGATCGACGGCCAGCTGAACATGTTTGGGTGCGGAGGAAAGAGACATAAGTGACCTGCGGAAGACTATTGAGGGGAGAGGATAAATTAAGGCTTGAGTTAACGATTTAACTCAAGCCTTACTGTTATTGCTGTTGGATTACCCAAATTTGAAATGCTTTACGGGTTGCAGCGTCTGAACGTTGATACCAAAACTGTAGCATTTGTAATTCAGTGTTATCACCACTAGGCATTACTACATCAACTTCTGGAGCAGCAGCGGGCTCGTTACTAGCAACGGCAGCTGTTGTTGCTACCACTGCTGTAGCCGCAGCGGCGGTATTAGTAGTAGATGTTGATGCTGTAGTTGTTGGCTCCGCCTTTACGGTATTGCTAGCCGCAACCGCTGTGCTGGTAGTGGCAACTGCTGCAGCCGTTGTGTTTGCTTGTGTTGCTTCAATGGCGGCGATTTCTTCTAGGTAATCACGAGAGAATTGCATACCTGACTTTAACGGTAACACGTAGTGCGTAGAGTCAACCGCGCCACCATTTTTGCTTTTTAAACTAAACGTAGGCTTGTCTGCGAACTTCTTGGCCTTACTAATGCTACGTGGTTGTTTAGCGGATAAAACGATGTCTTGGTTTTCTTTAACATTTAGATTGATAACAATCGGTTGAGATTTAATGATTTCAGAATTGCTATTAGAGCCAACATTGTCACTGTAACGCACGACAATTTGATGTGGACCAGTGGTGAGGTCGGCGTCTGTTTTGCTTAAACTAAAAGTACCAGTAGACTGTTTATCTACATACATAATCTCGAAATGAGTTGGTGTAGAAAAGCTTGCGGCTAATGCATTGAAGCTGGCGATACAAGCAAATGTTAATGTTACAGTCTTCCCTAAGAATCGCATGAATTACTCCTTAAAGCGTGATTCTATCTGATTAATTTTCTGTTCTAGTTTCCAAGTGGTTTTCTGACACTCACCTAAGCGACTCTTTAGACTGAGGATCTCTGCGCTTAGTCTAGCAGTATCTGTCTTGAGATTACTACGATTAAGTACTTGGTTTTTTTCGGCAATTTTTTGCTCAAGTTGTTGCTCAAACTGTTTCTGTTGAGAAAGTTTCTCGTGTAGCTCAGAGCGGTTGCCCGAACTCATTACTTTATCTAAGCGCTTTTGCCAGTTCTGAATGCGTTTTTGTTGAGGAATAGCTTGCTGTTTTGCTTGGCGATTTGCCTTAGATATTTTGCTTTGCAGCATAGCAAATTTACCTACAAACCTATCGCAATACAGTTGGAGTAATTCAAGGTCTTGGGTTTTTTCACTCAGCAGGTGGATTCGATTTAAGTCTTGCTCTAGTTCTGTCACGTAATCGCTAAACAGATCACTACGACAACTAAAGCGCTCATCTAATACTGCGGTTTTGGCGTAAGCGCTGCGCTCGCCTTGAAGATCACGATGTTCGGCTTGCTGCTTTAAGTGCAGCAGTTTTTGGCTTAGCGTTTGAAGCTCTAGCTGAACCATGCTTGCCACGCCAGTTTACCGGCAATTACCATGACAACAGTAATGAACACCGGGCGAATAAATTTTGCGCCAAAATGGATGGCTGAATGCGCGCCTACCACTGCGCCAAGCATAATGCTTACGCCCATGGTTAAACCAATTGCCCAATTAACGTGACCTAAATAGACAAAGGTAATAAAAGAAACAAAGTTACTGGTAAAGTTCATCGCCTTGGCTAAACCAGACGATAACAATATGTTCATTTTGTAGAGTGCCATAGACGATACTGTCCAAAATGCACCAGTACCTGGGCCGGCCACACCATCATAAAATCCGAGGCTTAAGCCTTGCCCCACCATTTGCTTAGTGAGTTTTTTACTGGTTTTAGGCAGTACTGCTTGGCCATCTGCTTGTTTTCTATTTACTACGGTATAAACCGCTGTGGCCATAATCACTAAGGGCAGCAGTTTTTCTAACCATTGGGTACTTATAAAGTCGACGATAAAGGTGCCGAAAAACGCTCCAATTGCCGTAGCAACAAAGCTCCAAATCCAAAACACGGGGTTGAACAATTGTTTTCTATAAAAAGTCCAAGCGGCGGTGCTTGAGCCAAAGCTGGCGGCTAGCTTATTAGTGCCTAAGGCTATATGTGGCGGTAGACCAATACTTAATAAGGCGGGAATAGTGAGTAGCCCGCCGCCACCTGCAATAGCATCAATAAAGCCTGCGGTTAGCCCTATGCCGATAATAAGCAGCAAAACAGAGGAGTCGAGTCCCAATTCCAACATTAACTATCACTTCTTTTATATGGGGGTAATGCAGCCAATAATTGGCTACCGTAGCGGCGCGAACTTAGCCGACTATCAAGCAGCACGATTCTACCTGAATCACTTTCTTTTCTCATTAACCTTCCACAGCTCTGGATGAGTTTTCTACTCGCGCTTGGCAATGTTAGCAACATAAAAGGATTTTGATTTCTACTTTCTAACAACTCCGCGTGGCTAGCCATAACCGGTTCTGTAGGAACCGCAAACGGTAAGCGAGCAATTAGGAGATCCGTTAATAGCTCACCCGGCAAATCGATACCCTCACTAAAGCCGATAGTTGCCAAAATAGTGCTGGTTTGATGCTGCTTTCTGCAATCACGGTGTTTAGCTAATAGTTGCTGGTTGGTGAGTTTACCCTGTACCCAAAGGTTGCTGATGTTGTGTTTTTCTAAGTGCTCTGCAACCAAATCAACTAAACGGTATGAGTTACACAGCACTAATACCCCCCCTTTATTTTGCTGTGCTGCTAAAACGTAATCAGCAACACTGCGAGCAAAATCTGGATGGTCTGGCTCAGGCAACCTGCTAGGAACTTGCAATTCTACTTGCTGATAATTAAAAGGAGAGGGCAGTTTTACTAATTGTTCAGAAGGCAACTTAGGTAAACCTACTTGATTTAAGTAATAGGAGAAATTGCCTAAGGCACTTAAGGTAGCCGACACCGCAATGACCGAGAATGCATCTTGCCAAAGCAACTGCTGAAGTACACCACCAATCTCGATGGGAGAGCTGCATAACAATAGTTCTTTTTCTTTTTGGCTAAACCAAAATGCAGTGTTTTTTTGATTATTTTCATTTGCGTAACTAAATAAAGTGTCGACCCACGACTCACTAAGGTGTTGCATAGGGCTTAATTGGCTAAGTAACGCTTCTGCTTGTGATGACTTTAATTGGTTGTCAGCCACACTTTCTTGAATCACACCAGCAAAGTGTTGCAGGCAACTACCAAGCTTATTGGCTTCTTTAAAGTAGTTACTTGCTAAATTGGTAATGGCAGTTGGTGTTTTGGCTAAAGGAAAACGCCAATGCCCACTTTGTTCAAAACTAGCTTTATTATCAATTGCGATATCTTTGAGCTTATTAAAGCATCGGCTAAGTTCAACGCAGGCTTCTTTTAGCTTGATACTTGTACCAGCAATGCTTGAAGGGTTAAGTACCGTTGCTAAATGCTTGTCTAACTCCTTGATGTTTTCTAGTTCTTTTAATGCATAACGTAAGCCTAGTTGATTGGCACTGGCTTCGCGGGCGATATCGGGGAATTGATGCGCTTCGTCTAATATATAGATGCAATCTTCGGCTGGCGGCAATATATGGCCACTACCTGCATGTAAGTCAGCCAGTAGCAAACTGTGGTTGGCAACAATGACATCAGCCTTTTTCAAGCCTTTACGCGCTTTATGAAAAGGGCAACTGCGGTGCCTAGCTGACTGAACTGAACAACTTAAGCCGTCTACCACAACGTGTTGCCATATTTGCCAAGGGATTTGGGCTGGCCAAGTATCTCGGTCTCCGTCCCATTTGCCTTGTTGCAGCGCTACTGCCATGCGCTTCGCTAAATCGGCGTGTTTAGGCGTTAAACCCACCTCAGGAGAAATGGCTGCAACCAGTTTATGGGCGCAACAATAGCGCTGACGTCCCTTCGCTAAACAAAACTGAAACTCGCCATGCGCGGCTAAATGCACCAAGGGAATGTCACTGTCTATTAACTGTTGTTGCAACGCGACAGTAGCGGTAGAGATCACGACTTTCTTATTTAAGGCTCTTGCTAAAGGGATAGCGGCCAATAAATAAGCAAGAGATTTTCCTGTTCCTGTACCAGCTTCAGCTAAAAGTACCCGTTGTTTGCGATTTATATCTCCCGCAATTGTTTTGGCAATTTGAGCGATTAAAGCAGTTTGTGCAGATCTAGTAACAAATTCTGGATTTTGTTCCTGCAGGGTCTTATACCAATGGCGAATTCGTTTCTTGTTTTTTTCTGTTAACATGAATTCCTCAATGTTGTTAACAACTTATAACTACCTTTATGTTCTTTAGCTGAACATTATAGATTAGAGCCGCGGCATAAAACACTGCAAATAAATAAAATAATTGGTTTAAATACTGTTAGATGTAGATCACGTTTTTGTGTCTATTACATTCTTTTATCATGCTTGATTACAGATTGACCGCTGTAAAAGCACGTGTATACAGGGTTTTACGTGATTTTATAAAAGTTCAATTTTTTATTGCAAAAAAATTTCAGCTTGATAATGTATTGACCAGACAGTGAGAAATCACTGTCGCACAGGGAATTTAAGGAACAAGTGTTTAATTGCTAAGAAGGCACAGGAAAAATGAAAAAAACAATTCTAGCGGTAGCAATACCAGCTCTATTCGCAGCATCTGCACAAGCTGCAACTGTATATGACGCCGACGGCGTAACTGCTGAAGTTTATGGTCGTATGCAATTCGATATTACAGACAAAGGTGGTGAAAACTCTAAAGTTGACGGTATCGGTTCAGCTCGTATGGGTTTCAAGGCTAAATCAGAAATCGCACCTGGCATTAAAGCCTTAGCTCGCGGTGAATGGCAAATCCAAGCTGAAAATAGCGCTAAAGGCTCAAACTTTGAATGTGAAGACGTAAACGACACAAGCACTTGTAAAGTTAGCAGCAGCGACCCATTTGCCGCTCGTCACCTATACGCAGGTTTTGAGTTTGATGAAGGCGGTACTGTAGTATTTGGTCAAACTGATACTGCATTCTACCAAGCTGTAGCTGCAACTGATATCTTCAATACTTACGGTTACGAAGCTTATGATCTAATCGAAGATGGCCGTCAAGAAGGTCAAATCGTTTATAACGGTGAGTTCGGTGGGTTTTATGTTGGGGCTTCTTACCAGTTCCGTGATGACAACTTCACTGTTGATTTTGGTAACCCAAACAATGGTACTAGCGTAACTACTAACGCTAAACTTGATTCTGGTTATGCTGGTACCCTTGGTTACACTTTTGATTTTGGCTTAGCTGCGTATGCTGGTTACCACGTAGAGAAGTTTGATGCTGGTGAAGACAAGAAGAACATGGCGCTTTCAGCTTCATACTCTTGGGAAGATCTTTACTTAGCTGGTGCTTACGTTACTACTGAACTTGGTGATGCCGAACTTAAAGGTTATGACCTAGTAGCATCTTACGACATCAATGCTGTTTCTCTATATACTGGTTATGCAGCTCAGAAAGCTGAAGGTTCAATTAGCGACCAAGGCGATACAGCTAAAGCATTCAAGCTTGGTGCTGCTTACAAGTTCAACAGCAACATGAAAGCATGGGCTGAGTACTTGAACGACGGCCTTGAAGGTGCTGATGATAAATGGACTATCGCATTACAATACAACTTCTAAGTTGATTGTTGTGATAAGCGCTTGTTAAGCGCTCCTATATAGAAGCTCGCTACGGCGAGCTTTTTTGTTTGTTATTTTTCTCTTTTTCAAACCCAGATTCTGCCCGCATTTCCTCACCCAGAGCTCTATTATTCATTTTGTGTATATCTGCTAGTTCTTGAATAGATAAACATTTTGTCAAACTCACTATTGCATTTTCAATAAACTATAAAAGTTCATAAAAACTTCAAAAAAATGTTGAATTCCCTCTCGTTTTCAGCAAGTATGTCGGCCGTGAGAAGGACTTCACTGCACAGGGAAACCATTCAAAGGATGTAACGAATGGGTCAAGGAAGAGATAAGTTATTAATCTCAAAATAGGCAGTGGAACATTGAAAAAGACAATTTTAGCAATCGCAATTCCAGCATTATTTACAGCTGGCGCAACTAACGCTCAAGAAATTTACAATGACGGCGAAAATTCATTCTCTATCGGTGGTCGCCTTAACCTTATGGTTGAGTCAGCAGACAACGGCGTAGAAGGCGAAGGCCGCGAAGCTCGTTCAGAAAACAACTCTTCACGCATTAACTTAAACTTTTCTCGCAAAATGAGCGAAAACGTTACTGCTCGCGCTACCATGGAATATGGTATCGATAACCCAAATGGCGACAGCGATGCTCCTTTCTTTAACCGTTTAGGTTTTGTAGCGTTTGACCACGCTGACTACGGTTCAATCTCTTACGGTAAGCAGTGGTCTACTTACTACACTGTTACTGGCGTAACCGATGTATTTTGGGTTTACGGCGGAACTGCTATGGGTATTTACGACGGTGGCCAAGGTGAAACTGGCGCTGGTCGTGCAAACGATGCCCTACAATACAACGGCAGCTTCGGTGGTGTTAACTTAAGCGGTCAATACCAATTTGCTGATGAAAACGAAGGCCGTAAAGACAGCTACTCTGGTGCAGTATCTTACGATTTCGACTTCGGTCTAAATGTTGGTGCTACTTACCACCAAATGAACCGTACTGATGCCAAAAAAGCTGAAGTATCTAACGATGGTGACATTAAACTAACTGCATTAGCAGCTAGCTACAACCAAGGTCCTATCTACGCTGCTGTTTCTTACGGCGAGTTTAAAAACCACGTAGAGTTTGACGGCGCTACCGGCGTTTCAGATAAAGCTATGGGCCATGAAGGTGTATTCGCTTACACCTTAGACATGGGTCTACAACTTTACACTGGTTGGAACTACCAAGAAGACAAGAACTCAGAAGCAGATCTAAAAACTGCTTTAGTAGGCGCAATGTACGATTGGAACAACGTTCTTTTGTACACTGAGTACCAAGACGAGACTGTTAAGTCTACTTCTGGTAACAAAACTGACGACAACCGCCTAGCGCTTGGTGTTCGTTACAACTTCTAATCTGGCTTAAAAGTCGATAGAAGTAAAAAGGCCACCGCAAGGTGGCCTTTTTGTATGTAGCTATTTATTGCTAAAGAGCAAAACTTTCACGACGTTTTGATAAGCGATGTTTATCACTGCAGCGCTGGCAACGCTGCGTACTAGGATCACTTGCCAATCTGTCTAACTCAATAACTTCTTCACAGTCACTGCATAGCCCGTATAAACCTAGGTCGATTTGGCAAAGCGCGGCATCAACTCGCTTAAGCTGTTTAAGTTGAGCATTTAATTCTGAATACTGTAGCTTTAACGCTTGATCAATGAGTTGTTCATTACTCAGTGATTGCAGCTTACCGGCGGTTAGCTTTAAGCTGGCTTTTTCAGAGGCAGTTAAAAATGAGATGATTTCAGACTTTAACTGCTCTAATTGCTGCGTAAGTCGCAACTGATAATCTGTAAATTCCACATTCAAGCCCAATTAAAAAGTGAATATGCAGTATAAACAGCAGAATAAGCCTTGAGATATGATGTGAATCAAAAGCCTCTCCCTATAGCGCTATATGTCTACATTTATTAGGGTTTTGTTGATCTGATGCAGAAAATGATTAAATTTTGTGACAAAACATAAAATGGATATGTGGCTTACGCTAATTTGCTTGTTGTAAGCGAATGGTATTAATAATTGTCGCTGTGTCTTTGTATATACGGATAGAGCGAAATAATTCATCAGCTTCAGGATAATAGCCAGAGAGGTACCTAAGCCATTGTTTTACTCGGCTTTGATAGTATTTTGATTTTTCGCTATTTATTTCATGTTGCGAATAACGAATAAGCAGCTCAATCACCGCTTCCCAAGATAATGGGTCTTCTTCTCCGCGAACCACTTTGGCTAAGTTAGGAATGGTAAGCGCGCCGCGGCCAATCATTACGTCATCACAACCACTCGTTTCTTGGCATTGTAAGTAGTTTTCTCGGTTCCACACTTCACCATTAGCAATAATGGGTATCGAAAATTGCTCTTTTACTTTTTTAATGTAATGCCAATGGGCTGGGGCTTTGTAGCCATCTAATTTGGTTCGGGCATGAATGGTAAGTTCATCTGCTCCAGCTTCTTGAACAGCTTGTACAATATCAAAGCAATCTTCTTTGTTTTCCCAGCCTAAACGGATTTTAGCAGAAACAGTATGTTGTTTTGGTACTGCTTGGCGAACCGCGCTTATTACCTCAAAGATGGATTGAGGGGCTTTTAACATAGATGCACCACCGCAGCTGCCGGTAACCGTATTACTTGGGCAGCCAAAGTTTAAATCTAGGCCATGCGAACCTAATTCGATAGCACGAACCGCATTTTCTGCCATTGGGCTAGGGTGTTGGCCAAGTAGCTGCACCCGCACAGGAGTGGTGTTATCAATGAAGCCGCCTTCATGTAACTCAGGACAGTACTTATAAAAAACTTTATCTGGTAGGGCAACGTTAGTCACACGAATAAACTCGGTTACGCACCAATCGTATCCGCCACAACTGGACAAGAGCTGTCGCATTGAAGCATCGGCAACACCTTCCATTGGGGCTAAAACTACGCGCATAACTTACCTACCTAAAAAAGGGCGTTATTCTAACGGTTTGGCATATAGCAAGCCAGTGAAATTAACCATCTCACTAAGCAACCCGCGCTTTAGTTCGAATAGCTTTATCCTTTCTTTTTATGGGTATTTGTAGCAAACGGAGTCGCGTATAATTGATTTAGATCAATGTTGATTGGAATTAGTTTTAGGGTGTTTTTGAAATGGACCACGAGTTTAAAGAAAGTTATAACGTATTATATTTCCTAGGTTTTATAGTGGCTCTACTGATCCCAACCTTACCATTGAGTTTGTCTTTACTTAAAATTTTAGCTTAAATTTTGTATTGTTTTGCAGGAAGCTCTACGTTGCTTTATGGCTGCAAACTGAGATAATTAAAGATTGTAAATAGCGCCCACCTTTATGGGCGTTTTTTTTGGACAATGGAAGCCGGTATGAGCAGCTCAAACCTCGAATATATTAAAAGCGCAATCAAAACTATCCCTAACTATCCTAAAGAAGGCATTTTGTTTAGAGATGTTACCAGCCTAATTGAAGACCCAAAGGCTTTTGCTTTAGTTATTCATGAATGGCAGCAACGTTTTGAAGACTTAGGTATTACCAAAATTGTTGGTACCGAAGCGCGCGGATTTATATTCGGTGCGCCTTTAGCCTTAGCTTTGGGCGTGGGTTTTGTTCCGGTGCGTAAACCTGGCAAATTACCTCGTGAAGTGATTGGCGAAAGTTATGAGCTTGAATACGGCATGGACACACTTGAGATCCATACCGATGCGATTGAGGCCGGTGATAAAGTGTTGTTGGTTGATGATCTCATTGCCACTGGCGGTACCGCAGAAGCCTCGGTTAAGCTGATTCGTAAACTTGGTGGGCAGATAAATTATGCGGCCTTTGTGATAAACTTAGTAGACTTACCAGGCGCACAAAAGCTAACCACATTGGGCGTTGAATCTAGCTATTTAGTTGAGTTTGAAGGCGAATAGGACAAGCATATTTAATGAGTTATCAAGCCCTAGCAAGAAAATGGCGACCAAGAACATTCCAACAGGTAGTTGCTCAGCAACACGTGTTGGCAGGCTTGATTAATTCTCTTGATCAACAACGACTGCACCACGCTTATTTGTTTAGCGGTACGCGCGGTGTTGGCAAAACAACCATCGCACGTTTATTTGCTAAGAGCTTAAACTGCGAAGTAGGGGTATCGTCTCAGCCCTGCGGAAAGTGCAGTAATTGTATTGAAGTAGATCAAGGTAACTTTGTTGATTTATTGGAAATAGATGCTGCGTCTCGCACTAAAGTAGAAGATACCCGCGAGTTACTCGACAATGTGCAATATAGCCCTGCCAAGGGGCGTTATAAAGTCTACCTAATTGATGAAGTGCACATGCTGTCTCGCCACAGTTTTAATGCCTTGCTTAAAACCCTGGAAGAACCGCCAGAACACGTGAAGTTTTTGTTGGCCACTACCGATCCTCAAAAGCTTCCGGTTACTGTGTTATCTCGCTGTTTACAGTTTCAGCTTAAAGCCTTAAGTGAAGAGCAAATTGCTCATCAGCTAGCGCATATCCTCGATGCAGAGCAACGTCAGTATCAACCCGATGCGCTTAACGCACTTGCCCATGCTGCAGACGGCAGTATGCGAGACGCTTTGAGTTTAACTGACCAAGCTTTAGCCTTATCTAATCAGCAAGTTGATTACCAACAAGTATTAGATATGTTAGGCGTGCTTGATCCCCACCAATTACGCCAATTGTTGTGTCATGTTGCAGCAGGTCAAACGGAATCAGTTTTTAGCAAAATATCTGAGTTAGCCACTATGGCGCCAGACTACGAGCAACTGCATCAGCAACTGGCTGAAATTATTCATAAAGTGTGCATGGCGCAAGTGTTGCCTGCTAGTCAAAATGACGAAACCATACAGATGTTAGCGGAGCAATTAGATGCGCAACTACTGCAGTTGCTTTATCAGATTGTAATTACCGGTAAACGTGATTTTGCTTATGCGCCTAGCCCACGTGGCGGCTTTGAAATGACCGTGTTACGCATGTTGGCGTTTCAACCTGCAGAGCAGGTAGAGCAACTCTTGCCAGAGCCGCAAACAACTGCCACTCCGTCTAATGCTGAATTAGCTGACAACAGCTTGGTAAAAGAACAGCAAGAGATAATTGAGCAAGCGCAGCAACAAGGTTATCAAGTTGATGCGGCGCCTGTAAAAACAGCTGCACCTGCATCAACACCGCCATCGCAAACTAAAGACGAGCGGGTAGTGCAGCGTGAGCAAAGCATTGCAAAGCTAAAAAACCAACTGCGGGGCAATGAGCCAGCAGACGATGTAAAACCCGCCGTATCGGTTCATGATCAAGATAAGCAGGTTCCAGTGGCTAAATCACAAGCTGCTGCTCCTATTGCTGAGTTAGTTCAACAGCCAAGCGAACCTGCGGTTGCCATTGAACAACGTTTACCAGCATCCGAAGCTGCTACACATCCAGTGGAGCCGAATGAGCAAAGGTTTGATCAAGCTACGCCACCGACTCCTGCCGCGCCGGCCAACGAATCGAGTGACTCAGTAGATGATAGCTATTATGCGCATTTAGCAGAGATGGGCGGAGGCTATGATGAAGAACCTAATTACGCGGCGGATTATCAAACGCAAGATATGCATTCTGCTGTTCCCCCATCGTCAGCATCACCTTCAATTTCTAGTCCTAGCCCTGAGGTCAGTAGTGCTCCGGCCAAAGAGGATACTGCCTCATTGTTGCAGTTGCGAAGCCAATTAAGAGCGCGAGGAAAAAGCGAAAAAAAGTCTGAAGAGGTTAGCGCCTCAAACAGCAAAAACAGCACTTTAGCTCCAGCGGCAAAAACGGCCAATTATGTTGGGCAGCAGGTTAGCTCGAACAATGAGGCGCTTACACCTCCACTTGCAGAGGGTTTAGCGCCGGCAGCACCAGAGCCATTTCAGTCATCAGTGACCGATCATGATGAGAGATGGGCTGAAATGGTTAAGCATATGGACTTAGGCCCAATTGCTCGGCAAATTGCTATTAACTCCTTGTATCAACTTGTCGGTAGCACCGTAAAATTGTTACTTAAGCCTGATTTGTCTCACTTGCCTAAACCCAGTTCTGTAGAAGAATTGAAGCAACAGCTTAGTCATTGCCTACAGCTTAGTGCGGAATTAGATATTACGGTTGGTGAAGACTCAAACAGTAATACGCCGCTAGAGCTTGCTCAGTTACTTCATCAAAAAAATACCGAAGCAGCACGCGAGCGCTTATTGGAAGACCCCAATATTCAAGCGCTGCAACAACGCTTTGGTGCAGAATTAGATCACGACAGTGTGAAATACCACTGAACAACTTGATTTTCGACATTAATATCGATGTAATGTCGCTGTTATAACTAATAGAAGAGAAGAGAATAGTTATGTTTAAAGGCGGAATGGGTAACCTAATGAAGCAAGCGCAGCAGATGCAGGATAAAATGCAGCGCGCTCAAGAAGAAATCGCCAAAATGGAAGTTACTGGTGAGTCAGGTGCAGGCCTGGTTAAAGTTGTTATGCTAGGTAACCACAATGTACGTCGCGTTGAGCTAGATGAAAGCTTAATGGAAGATGACAAAGACATGATTGAAGATTTACTTGCCGCTGCTGTTAACGATGCGGTGCGTCGTGTAGAAGAAGCCAGTAAAGAGAAGATGGGTGACGTAACCGGCGGTATGCAAATGCCTCCAGGTATGAAAATGCCTTTCTAAATTGGCTTCAATTAGCTGATTGATTAGGCCGCGTTGCGGCCTTTTTTGTGCAACACTGATATTGCACGGTTTATTTTGTAACGGGTATTAATATGAAAGTATGTGGCGTAGAAATAAAAAGTAATGAAGTAATAATAAGCTTATTGAGTTTAGAAGATGGCTTGTTTCAAATACCCGATTGCCGCGTGCGTCGTTTAACCCTTAGCGATATTAATAGCACTCAGCATTTACGCGATTTTCAATTTGCTTTTGCTAAGTTAATGAGTGACTACAAAGTTGAAAAAGTGGCGATTAAACAACGCCCAATGAAAGGTAAGTTTGCGGGTGGGGCTGTGGGCTTCAAACTTGAAGCTGCCATTGAAGTGATCGCCGACCTTAATGTTCAGTTGATCTCAGCGCCTTATTCTAAGCAAGTACTTAAAGATAACCCTATACCTGTAGAATTCTCAGCTACTGGTCTTAAAGCTTTTCAAGAGGTGTCTTTTACCGCCGCTTATGTAGCTTGTATGTCTGAGTAGTATTTTACTGAGATATAAAAAAACCGATGCCATGGCATCGGTTTTTTGCTTTTAAACTCAGTTAACCAAGCCTAAAAGTGATTAGTACGCTTCGTTGTGTACCGATAGTACTGCACGGCCTGAAGGATCTGCGTTGTTAGCGAAGCTCGCATCCCAAGCAATTGCTTCAGGTGTAGAACAAGCTACAGACTTACCGTGTGGCACACATTCTGCCGCAGAGTCCTGCGGGAAGTGTTCTTCGAACATGCTTCGGTAGTAGTAAGCTTCTTTAGTATCTGGAGTATTAATTGGGAAGCGGAATGCCGCATTTGCCAATTCTTGATCAGATACTTCAAGCTCTACAAGTTCTTTAAGGCTGTCAATCCACGAGTAACCTACACCATCAGAGAATTGCTCTTTTTGGCGCCATGCTACTTCTGCTGGTAAGTAACCTTCAAAAGCTTCACGAAGGATGTGTTTTTCAATCTTGTCACCAGCACACATTTTAGCTTCTGGGTTAATTCGCATTGCTACATCCATAAACTCTTTGTCTAGGAATGGAACACGGCCTTCAATACCCCAAGCGGCAAGTGATTTGTTAGCACGATTACAATCGAACATGTGTAGCTTTTCTAGCTTACGCAGTGTTTCTTCATGGAACTCTTTAGCATTAGGCGCTTTGTGGAAGTACAAGTAGCCGCCAAAGATTTCGTCGGCGCCTTCGCCAGACAATACCATTTTAATGCCCATAGCCTTAATTTTACGCGCCATTAAGTACATTGGGGTAGAAGCACGAATAGTTGTTACATCGTAGGTTTCTAGGTAGTAGATAACGTCTTTAATCGCATCAATACCTTCTTGAACCGTGAAGTGAATTTCGTGGTGAACTGTGCCTAAGTGCTTAGCAACTTTTTGCGCAGCAATTAGGTCTGGTGAGCCTACTAGGCCAACGGCAAATGAGTGCAGTTGCGGCCACCAAGCTTCAGAATTGTCGTTATCTTCAATTCGCTTGTCTGCGTACATTTTAGTAATCGCAGAAATAACTGAAGAATCTAAACCGCCAGATAGTAATACGCCGTAGGGTACATCACACATTAGTTGACGCTTAACAGCGGCTTCTAAGGCTAATTTTAAATCTTCTACGCTAGCATCGTTGTTTTCAACCGCGCTGTAATCCATCCAATCGCGCTTGTAGTATTTAACTGGCTCGCCAGCTTTACTCCACAAGTAATGACCTGGAGGGAATTCACTAACGGTTTTACAAATTGGCGTTAGTGCTTTCATCTCAGAGGCAACATAAAAGTTACCGTGCTCGTCGTAACCGGTGTACAGCGGGATAATACCAATGTGGTCACGGCCAATTAAGTAAGCATCTTCTTCTGAATCGTACAAACAAAAGCCAAAGATTCCGTTTAGGTCATCTAAAAACTCAATGCCTTTTTCTTTGTACAAAGCCAAAATGATTTCACAGTCTGATTCAGTCTGGAATTCAAAATCAACATTAAGCTCAGCTTTAAGATCTTTGTGGTTGTAGATCTCGCCATTTACAGCAAGAGCGTGAGTTTTCTCGGGATTATAAAGAGGTTGTGCGCCGGTATTTACGTCTACGATAGATAAACGCTCATGCACTAAGATGGCATTTTTTGAAGTGTAAATACCTGACCAATCCGGGCCACGGTGGCGTAAACGCTTTGACATCTCAAGTGCTTGCTTACGCAGCACACTGAGGTCAGATTTAATGTCTAGAACTCCAAATATGGAACACATACTCTTCCCTTAACTACTTTGTGTTTACTCGTGAACAAATGGTACTTCGCCATTTGTCCAAATATTGCTTTCAATTTGCCAAGATCAGAAATTATTGCAAGCCCTGATTGAGATTTTTTGCTAAAAAAAGCCAGAAAACTAATAAAATTTAACAAACTGGCTATTTTTATAAGTCTTTTCGCAAATATTCAGCTTTATTTCTGTGGTTTATTGTTTTCAATGAGCTGATTGTGAACATGGTCAGCAAAACCTGCACCGGCTTCATTGTATAAGTTAAATACTTCGTCAGCCCCTAGGCGCTTTAACTTCTCTGCGTCGTCGGCAAATTGTGCAATGGCTGCAATTTTTGCATTAAACGAGCCTTTTTGAAGTTGTTTTAGTGCGTACTGATTACCATGGTGATGAGGCATGGCTAAAAGTACTAATTTTAAATCTCTAGAGGGGGCCAGCTTTTCCCAAAAATCAGAGTCCGTTGCATCGCCTTGAATGACTGCGCGACCACTTTCTATTTGGTGCTGAATCTTTTCTAAATCAGTATCAATACCAATCACTAGGTCTGGGTAGTACTGCTGTAACATGTCATAAGCACCTTCACCAATACGCCCCATGCCCAGTATAACTACCTGCATTTGGCCGAGCTCTATCGGTTGGTCTTCCAAGTGCAATTTGGAGCGTTGTAAACGCTTAAGAGAAGGGCGAATAAACTGATAGATAATATCGGCATTTTTGTGAATAGGTGCGGATACCAAAAAGCTAATACTAACCGCCATCGCTAGTGTGGCCATCCATGAGGCATCAACCCATTGCAGTTGAACCGCCACCGCGGTGACAATCAAACCAAATTCACTGTAGTTGGCTAAACTCATTGCCCCTAAAAATGCGGTGCGAGAGCGCAATCTAAACCGCATTAAATAGAGTAAGTAGAACCCGGATTTAATCACCAAAATACCCACAAAGAATAATGCGATATATATTGATTCCACACTTAATTCGCTAGAAAGGCCAATTGATAAGAAGAAGGCAACGAGGAATAGTTCTTTGAAGCTAAACAGCGCTTTTGCCATACCACTAGCAGCAGGGTGGCCAGCCAGTAACATACCAATAATAAGAGCGCCTAAATCAGCCTTTAAACCCACTAAGTCAAATAACTGAGCGCCTAATACAAAGGTGAGGAAAAAGCCGAGTACTAGCTGTAACTCGCCGTGTCCCACTCGATTAAGTAAACGATACAGCACTGGGCGAAGCGGCAACAGTAGCAATAAGAAAGGCGCATACATGGTTGGAAGTTTGCCGGTGGTGGCGGCTAAAAATACCACTGCGAAGATATCTTGCATGATCAATATACCAATGGCCACACGACCATAAAGTGCATTCATCTCACTCTTATCTTCTAATACTTTTACCGCAAATACGGTACTGGAAAAGCATAGAGCGAAAGACAAAACCACAATGCCTGTGCTTGATAGCTCGCCGATGCTACTAATACCAAACCATTTAACCGCAGATAAGGCACCTACAAACAGCAGCATATTGGTTGCCATATGTGCAGTAGCTGTGCCCCATACTTCGCGCTTGAAGAGGGTTCTTACATCAAGTTTTAAACCCACTGTAAACAACAGCAGGGTGACCCCTAAATCGGCTGCAGTAGAAATTAGCTCGTTTTGTTCGAAACCAATCTCTCGCAGAATAAAGCCTGCAGCTAAAAAACCAATTAATGGGGGTAAGTGAGCCAAATGAGCGAGAAAGCCCGCCAAAAACGTCACTGTTATAAGTATAGAAATATCCATTTATCGTTAAATCTTTATTGTTATATTATGTCTATAGCGGCTACGTTGGGGAAAACATAGTTAGGTCTAAAGGGTACCATTTCAATGTCTGCTTCACTGCTCACACCAGATAACACCAATATCGTTTCTAAGCCTGCTTGAAAGCCCGCCAGAATATCGGTACGTAAATTGTCGCCGATAATTAAGGTTTCTTCAGCATGTGCGCCAATTTTATTTAAGGCTGCTCTTACTATCCATGCACTTGGTTTTCCTACAACAAAAGGTTGGCGACCTGTAATGCGTTCAATGGGCGCGCACAACGAGCCACAAGCGGGGCTCATATTGGGGCCATGTGTATCTGGGTTAGTGGCAATAAATTGGGCGCCTTGTGCAACAAACTTCGCGGCATGTTGAATCATGTTCCAGTTGTAGTTCTTGGTTTCGCCAACAACAACAAAGTCTGGGTTAATATCGGTAATGGTAAAACCTGCACTGTATAACTCATGAATGAGCGCACCTTCGCCAATCACATAGGCTTTGTTACCTTCTTGACGCTTTAAGAAATCGGCAGTGGCCATGGCGGAAGTATAAAAACAACTCTCTGGGATATCTACGCCAGCAGTTTGAAAGCGATTTTGTAAATCTTGCGGTGTTTGAGCGGGATAATTAGTTAAAATCACCAACTTAGTGTTATTGGCCAGTAAACGCTCGATAAATGCCTTGGCTCCGTCTATCAGTTGGTTGTCGTGTAGTAATACACCGTCAATGTCACAAATAACTGCTTTGCTCATTCTTTTTCCTTAGAACCAGTATTATCAGTAGTTCAGGGTACCGTAGTGTGGCTAAAAAGCGTTAGAGAAAAATAACCTTAGGGCAACAAATAGCTTATATTCTTTACTATCCAAGCAGTTGAAGGGGAAGCATTGATGATTAATCAGCAAGAGTTTATTAAAAAAATACCAAAGGTTGAGTTGCACCTTCACATAGAGGGCAGCCTAGAACCTGAACTCATGTTTAAGCTCGCTGCTCGAAATAAGATTGAGCTGCCTTACGCTTCGGTAGAAGCGCTCAAAGAAGCTTATCAATTTAACAATCTGCAAGAATTTCTCGACCTTTACTACCAAGGTGCGGAAGTGTTGCAAGCTGAGCAAGATTTTTATGACCTTGCTTGGGCCTATTTTGAAACCTGTCATCGCGATAACGTGCTTCATACAGAAGTGTTTTTTGACCCTCAAACGCATACTGAGCGTGGCATTACGATGGCTACGGTCATTAATGGCTTAACCCGTGCTAAACAGCAAGCTGAAAAACAATATGGTATTAGTTGCGAATACATTTTGTGTTTTCTACGCCATTTGTCCGAAGCGTCTGCGATTCAAACCTTAGAAGCGGCAAAACCATTTTTGGCGCAGATCATTGGCGTTGGCTTAGATTCGAGTGAACAAGGGCATCCACCCGAGAAGTTTCAAAGGGTTTTTTCCATGGCCAAACAACTGGGGCTTAGGCGTGTCGCACATGCTGGAGAAGAGGGACCAGCGTCTAACGTAGCAAGCGCTTGGGAATTGTTAGATGTGAGCCGAATAGACCACGGCGTTCGTTGCTTAGAGGATGCAGCGTTAGTTAAACAGTTAGCCAGAGTTCAAATGCCTTTAACCGTTTGTCCTTTTAGTAACGTAAAACTAAAAGTGGTGGAACACCTTAGCGACCACCCATTACCCAGTATGATTGCAAACGGTTTAGCAGTGACGATTAACTCCGACGACCCGGCATATTTTGGCGGCTATCTGCTAGATAATTTGCAAGCGTGTAGCGAAACCTTTAACTGGGATAGGGCACAAATAGCTGCATTAAGTTACGCCGCAGTTACTGCCAGTTACGCCAGTGAAGTAAGAAAAAGTGAGTTAAGTCAACTAATTGACAACTGTTTAGCAGAGTTTAGTCAGTGAGCTTGTATTTTGTTGGATGCTCGCGCCATAGTTAGTATTCAGCTGACCAATAAGGAGATTATCGATGTTTGTTGTGTTATTTCGTTGGAAGTTAAATGAAGAGCATATTCAGTCATTCAAAGAAGGGTGGTCGGAGATTATCCATTTTAACGTAGATAAGTGTGCTGCTTTAGGCTCGCGTTTGCATAAAGCCTCTGACGGGACATGGATTTCCTATTCACAATGGCCAAGTAAACAGCATTGGTTACGCTCTAAAGAATCTGAAACCATGGTTGTGGAAGCGCGAAATAAAATGCGTAAAGCCATTGTTTGGCAAGATGAACCGCTGTTGATGTCACCGCAGTTAGATCATTTTGTATCCAGCAGTTTAGATGCGACTAAATCTATTTTGTAGGCTCTGCCACTTAGTAAACTTGCTTTAGCGCTGTTGGTGGGTAAACTGACGCGCTGTTTCAACCATAAAAGGCTGTGTTGTTAGGCTATGTCTAAGTTTGAATCTCAAGCATTTTCTATTTCTTTTTCTAAAGCTTGGTTGGCCCCTAAACACTGGGGCACCTGGCTTGTGGGTGGGCTAATTGTTCTACTGGCTTTTGTTCCTGTTACTTTACGTGACCGATTGGCAGTAGCGATTGCCAACCGAATTTTTAATCTAAAAGCCTTAAAAAAACGCCGCGCTATCGCCGATACTAACCTCAAGTTGTGTTTCCCTGATATGAACGCTCCTGAGCGCGAGCAATTGATGCGCAAAAATATGCAAATATTTACCCAGCTCATTTTAGGTGCAGGTGAAATGTCTGTTCGCTCTAAACGTTATTTACAAAACCGCATTGTGGTTGACGGTGAAGAGCACATTAAGGCCATTCTTGATAACAATGAAAACTTCATTATTTTGTTGCCACACTCCTACCCAGTGGATTTCTTAGGCACTTACTTTTGTACCCGTGGTCACGACATGTGCACCATGTTCAAAAAAACAGGCGACCCTATCGTTGATTGGGCGATGGCCAAACAGCGTACCCGTTTTGGTGGGGTGATATTTGAACGTAATGCCGGTATTAAAACACTGATTAAAGCTACTCGTGCTGGTTATGGTTGTATTTATTTACCCGATGAAGACTTTGGCCCAGAAGCCAGTCTAATGACACCGCTGTTCGAAACGACCAAGGCTACGCTGCCAGTGTTAGGGAAAATGACCAAGTTAAGCGGAGCGAAAGTGCTACCCATTTATGCTGGTTATGATAGTGAGCTGCATAAAGTAAAACTCTATGTTAACCCAGCGATGGAAGGCTTTCCAAGTAACGACGTTGAGCACGATACTTTACGTATGAACCAAGAAGTAGAGAAGTTGATCTCTCGCTCTCCTGAGCAGTATATGTGGACCTTGAAGCTGTTTCGTACCGTAGAAGGAAGTGACCAGCCGCGTTACTAAGCCGCGACTTGTGGATTAACTATTGGTGATTGCGCGACTTTTGTAGTTACGCACTAAGGCCACAAAATCCTCAGGCTCTCGATCAAGAATATCTTGGTCGATCAATAAATCGTAACCTGTTAGTTCTCGTAGCTTCTTCATGCGATTGGCAAACATACCGGTTAGCCCGGTATAAATTTTCCCGCTACTCGATTTAAAATAGTCATCTTCAATAAGATGGTCACTTACTTGGCTGTCTTGACAATGCAGACAGCTTTTTCTCAGCGATGCGAGCAAGGCTGCTCGTTGTTCTGTAAGCAAATGGGCAGATAATCGAGGGGATAAACTATCAAGCAAGTAATCGGGTTCAGACAAACGTAGACCGATGTAATTCATGTCTTGCCAGTTTAATCCGTCATGTAAGCGAGGAATGTCGATGCGTTGCAATTTGTCCCACGGCAAGCACCAGCCTCCGTAGCGATGGTGAAATTGCAGGTGGTCGTAACAAAGCACCACTGAGTATACGGGCTGCATCCATTTTTCTACTCCAACCCGTATGCCTAGATATGCGAGGAAAAATAGCACCGAAGCCACAATAGATACCAGTACAGCAGGTACATACAAGGTACTAATGCCTACTAAGGTGAGTAAAGAGCCGGCAAGTATTAAGGTTTTGGCGTTATTGCCGGCGCTGCTTTTAATCCATACTGACTTTGGCATGATGTTACCTCAATCAATTATCGCTGTACCTAGTAATACGGACCGGACGCAGTAAACGTTCATTACAGCTGTCGCGATTTTGCTTATTAGTAACCTTAGCGCTATTTGGCCTTGGCAGCCTCTTTGGCTTTAAATACTGCCATTTGCTCTTCGGTGGCTGGCAGTTGGTGATGCTCTTTCCATTCAGAGTAAGGCATGCCGTATACTTTTTCGCGTGCTTGCTCGTAGTTTAAGGTTTCACCGTGTTCTTCGGCAGCGCTTACCATCCATTTTGCCAGGCAGTTTCGGCAAAAATCAGCCAAATTCATCAGTTCAATGTTTTGAACTTCTTTGTGTTGGTCTAAGTGTTCGAGTAAACGCTTAAAGGTTGCTGCTTCAATTGCTTGTTGCTTATCCATGTTACATTCCTTATTCAAAGTGAATTTAGTGTAAATGGACAAAAGCAGCGAATCAACGCTGCTTTTATGTGGCTGTTGAGGAGGGCTTAACCTTTAGTGAGTAGATTGTTCAGATTAATAATCGCTGCGTTGGCGCGAGACACATAATTTGCCATAACCAAAGAATGATTAGCCATTAAGCCAAAACCGGTACCGTTTAGAATCATTGGGCTCCATACGGTTTCTTGAGTGGCTTCCAATTCGCGAACGATTTGGCGAACCGCAACCGTGGCATTTTTCTTTTCTAATACGCCTTTAAAGTCTACTTCTACGGCTTGGAAAAAATGCAATAACGCCCATGCTTCGCCGCGTGCTTCATAAAACACATCATCTATTTTCCACCACGATGTTTTCACCATCGATTCTGTTGGTGTAAAGGTAGACTGAGCAGCGCCTTCAGAGCCCGCTAGGCTAGTATTGATTCGCTCTCGGCCAACCGATGCAGAAAGCTTTTGCGACATACTACCAAGGCGAGATTGCACTTCGCCTAACCACGTCACTAAGTTGTCGGCACGGGCGTAAAACTGGGCATTAGGGTCAGTGGGGTCGGCCAACTGCGTGCGATAAATCAATAAGGCGTCTATTGCATCTTGGTATTCCCGCTCGGCACTGGGTAATTGCCAGCTAGTATGGTCAATATTAAATTTGGGTTGGGCTATTTTAAGCTGTGCGTGTTCAACTGATTGCGCTTGAGAGCGGCTGAAGTCTTTACGCATAATTAGCGATAAATCGCGTACTTGGTTTAACGCACCTAATTCCCAACTTGGCATGTTATCCATTAATACACTAGGTAGCATTTTGTCGTTACTTAAATAACCACCAGGTTTATTGAGTAGGGTTTCAGCTACAAACATTAGTGCGGTAGTGGTGGCGTAACCTGTTACTACTTCTTCACCATTTGCTAAGGCCTGCTCCTGCACATATTCTTTTACATTTACTCGCTCAGGTTCGCTGCTCCAAATAACCGCGATGATGTAATTGATAATAAAGAAGACTAAAAAGAAAATAATAACCTTGCGGCCAGTAAGCTGGAACATAAACACGCCCTCGAGAAGATTTATGTTCTCAGCATAGTCAAGTAAGCAATTTAATCAATAGCTTATGCTAAAACTAATTAACAAAAAATCGTTCAAAATTTTTAGTTTTCTGCTTGATGTTTAAACGCTTATCACTGGATTAGCTCATTAAAAGGTGAACTTGCTAGCAAGATAATCTAAAGAATGGCTAGTTGATAGATTTAGCAGTTCCAATATAGCGGCTATCCTGAGAGTATATGCTGAAATTTAACGCTTACATGGAGGTAATGATTTTAAAAGGTAATAATTGTAGTGCTTATCTCCAGAGCTTTAACCCTCAAGCTTGTTGCTCTAGTATCGGCTTGCTCCACTAGTGCTGCGATTGCAGTAGAGAATAACCAAGAAAACCCAGCTAATTACCCTTGGGCGGCCGCTTTTTTAGATTATCAAGACGCTGTTCAGCCAATGATTGGCCTTACTGTGGCGGTAAATCACTACGATAAACAATATCCTCGCTGGGGATACTACCTCGGTGTTGCTAGGTCTAAAGAAGATGATCTTGGTTTAGCTGCTCCCGCTGAGGGGAACCGCGAACTCACCATGCTGCGCTTGGGTGTTAGCTATAGCCTCACCAATGATTTGAGTTTATATGGTGGTGGGGTACTGCTAGAAAATACCACTGAATACACCGATGGCATCACTCAATATTGCACCGATTGCGAGCCTGAATGGCATACCGATACCGATAAAAACTGGGGCGGAGAAGTGGGCTTTCGTTATGCCTTAACTCGCCACTTTGTGCTGGGCGTAGGTTATAACTCTACCACTGAGGGTGGGGTATTCAGCATAGGCTATCGCGGTTAAGCCGAATTAATTTGGATACGTACCAAGCCTCGTTTTACATTTTTACATAGTTTGCCGAAGCGTCGGATTTCATCAAATTTTGGCTGAACACCGCGCTTCATGGCGTGCTCCCAATAACTGAGTTCAGAGTCAACCCGCTCTAAGAGCTTTTTAGGGCAACCAATGCAGTTATTGGCCGTGCCACATACAAAAGTGTCTTCTTCATAGAGAGGAAACTCTCTTTTTACCTGAACAATAATATTCTTCATCGCGGTAATACGGTCTGGTTTTGCGTGCATCAAACTGGCTATTGGAAAACGCTTATTGTACTTTGCCAAAGTAGTTTGTGAATTGAGCTAAAGAGGTGATTTGTATGATTTATAAGGCAAGGTTTTAGCCCCAAAACATTCTTGTGTTGGGGCTAATGGCTTATTGGCAGGCCGAGTTAAAGCGGCTACTGTCTTGCAGGCTGTACTCGCAAGAGCCATTGATGATGCACTGATAAAGGTTATTGTTGTAGCTGTTGGTATGGTGATCATAAATTTTAAACCAGCCGCCATCATCCCACACCGATGTAGGAATGCCTTCAGCGCGAGCGTACTTGTAATCAAGGGCCTCATACCAAGCACGGATATTGTTGCAATCCATTTGGTTTTTAAACTTGTTCCAATTGGTACCCCATTCGCTAATGTAAATCGGCATACCTTGCCCAACGCCATTTGCCCAGCTTTTCATCGTATCAATCGGCACTTTAATATCGCTTTCTGACCAGTTGGTTTTTAAGTTACCTTCGCCATGAAACGACCAGGGGTTGTAATGGTGGAAGGCTGCCATTACGTATGGATCGCTACCACCGCCGACTTGATCTAGGTTTGGCCATGTGCGAGCCATTTCATTGGCCGCGAACCATTGGTTACCGCCTATCACTACAATGCGATTCGGGTTTACTTGGCGAATCTTATTGTAAGCTAGCCCCGTCATATGGCGAAGGTTAGAGGGCAGCATGGAGTTACCATTGGTGAAATGTGGTTCGTTAAGAACTTGAAACACCAGGCGGTTGCTGCGATTTTGAAACAGCTGACTAATGTCTTGCCACAGCGTTTCAAGCATTTGATAGTTGTTATTGTCTTTAATTGTCGCTTCGTGGTGAGCATTAATCACTACGTACATATCACCGTATGACAATGCGTGGTCTACAGTTTTAACTATCTCTTTAAGGCGACTGTTGTTGAGGTCGATGTTTCCATTGTTATCTGCGATGCTTGAACCATTAATGTCTATGGTCCAGCTAATAGGAATGCGTACGTTTCTAAAACCTTGCTGATAGTAGGCATCAATTTTTCTCGAAGCTTCAGCGAAAGTAGCGGGGTGTTGCTGGTTATCAAACATTTGGCCAAGATTAAAACCGGTCCCCATGGCCGCAGCGGCATCTATTGCGGTAATGGCTGGTTCGGTGCCTCCGCCAGCTTGGGAATTACATACCTCACCGCTAATGAGAACTTGTTCGGCTTTGTTTCCGCTAGTGCTTCCTTGAAGACCAAAAGTTACCGACTGCCCTGGTGCAATATCGCCATTCCAAGAAAGGTTAGAAGCAGTATAAGGTTTTGCGCCGCTTAAATTGGTGTTCCAGCTAGAAGTAACAGTGGAGCTGTCATATTGCCAGTTCACCACCCAACCATTAATAGCAGATCGGCTGGTATTACTTATTGTAACCTGGGCTTGAAAACCATTATTCCATTCTTTTATCACTGTGTACTCACAGTTAGATGCTTGCGCAAATGGCGCAGCAGCCACCACTAGTAACAGTTGGGCAACGAGTAATCTAGACATCCTTGGCTTGGTCATAAAATAGCTCTCTTGGTAACTCATTAATGAAACGAGGAGTGACTGGTAAAGTTAAAATGCTACAGCAAGCCAGATTTTATGTAAGTAAGCACCTTCAAGAAAAGCCCTGAAATAATCTTGAAAATACTTACTTTTCATCAAGATATTTAAAGCTAGCTCACAGTTTAGGGGGCAGAGCTAGCGCCCGAAAAAGGGATAACCATTGCGATTTTTGATTCGCTAGCACCGACACTTTTTACGTTGCCACTATTTTTTTACCTGTACTCAGCGGTCTAAATGTTCCATAACGACATAAACCAAAGCCAGCATTACGCTGGCTTTTTTTGATGGAGGCTGAAAACTTAACTACATGAACGGTTAGTCGTGAAAAGGCTGGTGGTAGCAGGCCTAACATCAGCGGCTAAGAAGGTTATTAAGCCCAAATAATGACCAAGCGCAAGTTAGCTTTAAATAATCCCTTGGCATGTGCGCCAAGTCCGTCTAGGGCGCATTTCTGCTGCTAAACTTAAAGTGATTAAATAAATTACGAGGAGCACGTCATGAGCTATCGTCACATTTTAGTCGCCGTCGACCTCTCTGAAAACAGCAGACGAATAATCGACAAAGTTACCCTCCTAGCAAAACCACTCGATGCCAAAGTGTCACTGATTTTTGTTGATGAAAGCGCCAACGATTCAGCATTCAGTGGGCTAATCGATCTTGATCTAGCCGCTATTGAACCGATGCATCCTAGCCTAAAAGAGTTTGCGAACAAGCTTAACGCCTTGGTGGTGGATACCAATTATCCCATCGAGAATCAGTTTGTTATGCAAGGTGATTTAAGTGCTAGTTTAGATGAAACAGTGGCAGAGGTAGGGGCAGACTTAATCGTTTGTGGTCATGATAATGGGTTCTGGCATCGCTTAGCCTCAAAACATCATGAGCTGGTAAACAACGTATCAATAGATCTGCTGGTTATTCCAATCGATCAGTGAGCTGCTAAGCATAATACTAATCGGGCGTAGCGAGAGTCCGATTAGTATTGCTTTGTTTAAGCGACATCTGCACTAAGTTTTTTGTAGTTCGATTATTGATGAAAGTTTGAGTGTTGTCGCTTTTATTTGTGATCAAAAAAGCCCTTGGCATTTTCATGCTAAGGGCTTCAGTTTATCTATTGAATCATCCTGTTATTTAGCCTTATTGAATAAGGTTAAGTTTGTAGAAGCTGACTTGTGTGTAATCACCCGCATCTAAGCCATTGTTACTGCAGCCCGAGCTCCAAGTATTGGTTTTAGGTTTAACATTACATTGGTTGTAAGCACCGGCTTTAAAGTACATCCAATCTTGTGCGTAGCTAGTATCAAGTTCCGAGGCTGAATTTGGTTGTGCAAGGTTTACTTTGTACGTAACTGCTTGCTCATTGAGCTCACCAGGATTTTTGGTGAAAGTAAGGTTCATTATGTTATCTACAATGTCGACATTGTAAGCAAACAATTCACCAAGCTTAATGCCGCCAACCGGGTCTTTATCAGTTTTGGTTAAATTGTATTGACCGAAAATGTTGTGAGGGATATCGAAACGGTCTTTTTTATCTTTCGGGTTAATTTCGTAGTTCCAAAATAACGAACCATGTTCGTGATTTGGCATTTTGCGGAAGAAGATTTTCAAAGGCTCGTTTTTGGAGCCGTGAATTTGACCAATTACCACCGAGTGAGCACCCATTTTGGCGTCGTTACCACTTAAACTTACATGGTCAACACTTAAGGCTGCGCTCATGCGCCCACCAATAGAACCATATGCAGCAGCATTATCGTGAGCGGCCACTACAAAGTTGGTGCTAGGGTCTTTGTAACCGGTAGGCAAGTTAACATTTAACATTGCGCGTAATTCACTACGCGCATTTTTACTATTTGGTGTGGTGACTGCCTCGTTAGGCACTTTAAATACCATTGCGCCTGTTTCGGCATTGGTATAGAACCATTCAGGATGTGAAAACGGGTTTTCCGCATCAGCCAATTGAGCTGCATACACTTCCATGGTTTTACCTTCACGCTCAGGTTTAGTGTCTGGGTAAGGTAGGTTAATTTTCCACTTTCTCATTTCAAAGTTTTGCGCGGGTGCTTTAGAGGCATCCAATTTAGACATTAATTCTAATTGATAGTCTGTAGGCGCAACTGCTGCGCTGGCGGTACCTGCAAATAAGGCGGCAATAGCACCAGCGATGTAAATTTTTTTCATGATAGTTCCCTGTTAGTTAAATGTAACTCTTAGGCGGAGTTTTCGTGAACAGGTAGAAAGTTAATATATTATTGTATTATTTTTATTGACGGTGTTGGCAATTATTAACATTACCAGGCTGATTTTTACTATTTCATTTTTAATCCTTGCTGTATTTCACACTTTAAGGTGTGACTGCTTAAGACATGCCATGACACTTAGCTGATAAAGGTAATTGATGGATTAGGAAGTTCAGCAGAACGAACCTATGGAGTACTAGGATTAATCAACAGGCATTAAGCGCGAGTTAATTTCTCTATCTAAATGCGAATGTTAGTTTTTAACAAAAGTTTTAATTAAGCACCTAACTAAGCGAAGCCGTTAATAACGAGTAACTATTGCAGCGCCATTTTTTCGACGTGTCTGGGGCGAGCTTGGCCTTCGAATCTAGCTGTATGTGTTTAAGTAATACATTAATTGTATGACTTTTGTTGGTGTTTAGGCTAAAGCGTTCGCTGAGACACAGTGGTGTGCAGGTAGAAAATACAGCCAAAGAATGGTTTATAAATAGGGAGTTTAATGAGAGCGCTAGATGTTTAGTGGGGTAATGTTCGTGACATTAGCCATAGAGCTTGGTGAACACGGTGCTATGAGCTTGAGCTCAGCACCGAAGTATCCACGTTGATAAGCTGTAGCTATCCACAACACTTTTTGTATTTTTTGGTGCTGCCACAGGGGCAAGGTTCGTTACGCGCAGGCACTTTTTCTATGGTTACGGGGGCTGTTTTGCTCATGATTGCGTTTAGCTCAGTAATCGACTCTTCAGCTCCTTCGCTAGTATCAACAGTAATGTTGGCAAATAGTTCAGCGTCTTCCACCAATAGTATGACTTCTTGCTTACGTGCTTCACTGGTAACCACTAAGGTTAATGGGTGTTTTTTGCTGCCAGCTATTGGTCGGGCTTTGGTTTCGTAACCATATTTTATGTGGCTTTGGCGGGCGTCTTGGCGACCTTTAAAAAAGAACTTATCTGACATGACTTAATCCAAATACTGTAGAGATAAGCTGTAAACCAGAGCGCATGGCTACAGCAAAAGATGCGCGAGTTTAGCATGCTTTACTCGTTAAACCTTTAACAACCAAAAACAGACGCAAGCGATAGGTAATCATCGACACCAAAATTACCGTTATCGTAAACTTAGCAAAAACAAATTCGGTGACTTGTGAATCTGAAAATACACACCGTTGTTACGCGTGAACAATAATGAGAGCGGAACGCAATCCAGGTTAAACCTCGGTTAATCTAAGGTGCAGCTCACTAACGGGGAGTGATCGTCTAATTTAAGTACTTGTAATTGCTGTTCGGTAATCAGTGCATAGCTGGCAGGCCAATCTTGGCGAGGAATAGCCACTGAGCCGGGGTTAAGCAGATAATGCTGTCCTTCTAAATTTGCCTGAGGAATGTGGCTATGGCCGCTCACCAATATGTCACCCGCAGCCAACGGCGGAAGATGACTTGGCCCAAAAGTATGACCATGGCATAAGAACACTTTACGCGAATCGAGCAGTAACTGATTGTATTCTGCCATTATTGGAAACTTGCATAAGGCTTGGTCAACCTCGCTGTCGCAATTTCCCCTTACGGCAATAATTCGTTCAGCTATCGTATTTAGCGCTTCAGCCACTTTTAAAGGTGCGTAGTGCTTAGGTACTGGGTTACGCGGCCCATGATTAAGCACATCACCTAAGCAAATAAAGTGCGAGGCACCGCTGCGATTAAAAGCGGCGAGGGTGAGTTGCAAAGCGTTAAAATCGCCATGAATATCGGAGCATACAAACAGCATAAATTGTCCTATCGGAGAGGCTGAGAGAAAAGGGCGGCTTGCCGCTTAAGAGTTTATTCTAACGTTTAATGTCAGAAACTAAACAGGTGAAAATAATATCGAGAATGTTCAGCACCAAACCTAAAGTTCTCTTCAATACCAATTAAGCCTTTATCTTGCTAATTACTCATCGAATTACATCTACCGAATCACTTTTGAGCCTTAGTGCACACAATCGTGTTAAGTGGCTTTTATTGTTTTTCGAATGTGCTAAATATTATTAGAGTTATAATAATACAAATTTGAGGGATTATGAAAAACCACCTACTTGCTTTATCGGCGTTACTTGCTGTTTCCACATTGGCCTCAGCCAATGTTCAGTTTTCTGATAACAACGCTAGCTTGGGCGAACCGGTTAATTACCCTCAGTTTCAACATGTATTAAGCGAATCTGAGCTGCAAATTTCAGATGCGGAAGGCAAGAAAGGTAACAAGGAGTACTTTGCGCTAGACGGAGATTTTAGTGGCATCGTGAGTCCTTATTTTTATGTAGATAAAACAAGCGAAGCGCTGGTCTTCAAAATGAAGAACGACCACTTACGAAATGAAGTTCGCGTACATAAAAACTTCCGTACTGATTTACCCGATCACTTTTACACATTACGCGCAGATGTAGAGATGATCGACCCCGAAGCGTCAATGAAAAACTCAGATTCAAAGCAAGATGAGATTACCTTCCTACAAGTGCATAACAAAGGCCTAGATGATGAAGGTACGCACAATGTGCCACACCCCTTATTGAGGGTGGTATGGAAGCGTGATGCCAATGGCGTGAAAGGTCATTTTTGGGCAATCATCAAAAACAATGCAGTCATTTGCAAAGGATCTTTTGGCAAGAAAAACAAAGACAAAAATATGTGTAAGCCAAACGTGGCCTATAGCCAGATTGACTTAGGTAAGGCGCCGACAGGCAAAACTACTGCTTTTGATATTACCGTGGGCAACAAAACCCTATCGCTTGACGTAGATGGCACCAACCTTGTTAAGCATGACATTGACTACTGGCGTCACCTGTTAAGTTACTTTAAGGCCGGCGTATACAACCAGTTTACCCATGGCATGAGTGAAGCGCATTTTTACAAGCTTGAGTATTCAGCGGCTGAGCCTAAATGAAGCCTGAACTTGGTTAGCTCTTGCGTTGCCACTACGCGAGGGCCATGGACTGCTGGCAACTATTTGTTTGATTAACTTCACTTTATCACCGCACCAAATCATGAGGTAACAATGCCCCTTTCTTCTTTTGACCTGGCCAATCTTAAAAACACTGTTGTCGCTGGTTTAGCCGTAAGCATGTTGTCTGTGAACGCGCAGGCGGTGGCTAGCCAAGCGCCGGCTCATAACTTGATGGCGCTTATAGAAAGTAAATCTGAACAGCTAGCAACTCAGGCATTAAACAATAACAAACATGAGTTTACGGCTTATACCAATGAGGCGGGAAAATGGCAGCATGAGTATTCTAAAAACTGGTGTAGTGGCTTTATACCGGGCATCTTTTGGTATCTAAATGCACTAAGTGATGACAGACAATGGCAGCAGTATGCGAAGCACTGGACAGAGGGTGTAAGGTCTCGCGCTTATGCCACCGATAATGATACTGGCTTTCAAATTTTTAACAGTTTTGGTTTAGGTTACACCATGGGTGAAGAGGCTAGCGAAGATTACAAACAAGTATTAATAGATGGTGCCTCTACCTTAGTGAAACAGCGTTACAACCATGATATCGGGGCGTTTCGCTCGTGGCGGCAAGGGATCAGTAATCCCACTCGGCTACCTTTTGAAGTCAATATTGATCAGTTAATGAATATGGAGTTGGTGCTTTGGGTAGGCAAGCATGCCAACAAGTCCGAGTTCACCAACATGGCGATCTCTCATGCCGATAAAACCTGGGAACACGGCGTAAGAGAAAATGGCAGTACTTACCATGTAGTGAGTTACGGCCCTAGTGGCGAGGTTGTTAAGAAAAGAACCCATCAAGGCTGGAAAACTGAATCAACCTGGTCACGAGGCCAAGCGTGGTCGGTTTATGCTTATGCCATGTATTATCGTTACACGGGTTTAGACCGGATGTTAGAGCGCTCAATCAAGTCTTATGAATACTTTATTGAAGCCACGAAGCAGCAAACCCAAGATTTGGTTCCCTATTCAGACTTTGACGCCCCTCTAGATGAAGATAATCCAAGAGATAGTTCGGCTACTGCGATTGTGGCATCAGCACTAATAGAGCTTTATAAGATTACCCAACAAGAAAAGTACTTAAACGACGCGCAGCAAATGCTAGCGTCACTTTCTACTCCGAAATACTTAGCGATGGACAATAACTACCAAAGTATTTTGTTGAAAGGTTCGGAAAAATGGGGCGAGCCAGAGGTAGGTACTATTTTTGGCGATTACTTTTTTATAGAGGCTTTGTATCGTTGGCAACAATGGGCACCACACAAGCTGCCGAAGCATTTTGGTTTGAAAGACTAAAAACCTCTGCATGAGGCTTATTAATTACGTTCATTCGCACAGTAACGTCAGTTTTAGCGCAAGCGCTTCAGCAAGTTGCTTATGTTGCTCAGGGCTTAAATGAACGCCGTCTTGCTGATTAAGTTTAATAATGCTGTTTACATCAAAAAATGCACAGCTAAGTTTATTCGCTTTGGCTTCGAGTAAGCCAACTAGTTGCTGAGACTTAACTTGCGAGCCCCTAAAATGCTGACCAAAGCGGCCTGTTTCGTCTATTGCTGGTGGAGCAAGTAACAACACTTTTGGGCTTATTATTCCTTGGTTTACACAGTGCTCACCTAGCTCAACAATCATTCGCTCAAGGTTGTCACTTATTTGCTCTGCAGATAAGTGAAAAGCCGGGTATAAATCGTTAGTGCCTAACATCAACAGCAACCACTCTGGCTGGTGTTTACTGGCCTCCTGTAATAAAGCTTCTATACCGCTGCTTAAACCAAAGTCTGGTGAATTGGGATAGGTGGTTCTGCCTGGTTGTCCGGCTTCAATAATTTTATAATCCTCTCCAAGTAAAGTTGCCATCAGGCCCGGCCAACGAGAATCTGCTGGCAAACGTTGGCCGGTAATAGGCGAGTAACCCCAAGTATTAGAGTCACCAAAACACAGTACTTTATTGATCGCCAAAGCGTGTTCCTTAATCTTGTGTGGCTAAAGGGTATAAAAAAACCTGCTGGTGCAGGTTTTTAATTTAGCGATAGTGCTTACATCAACTAGCTTTGTTTTCTAACAAACTTAGATTTAAGCATCATGTGGCCGTGGCCATCTACTTTACAGTCAATGTCGTGGTCAGAATCAACAAAGCGTTTAATGACTGCTTTAGTGCCGACTTTTAATACTAAAGATGAACCTTTCACTTTCAAATCTTTAATCAGAGTAACTTTATCGTCTTCAGCCAATAAGTTGCCCACAGCGTCTTTCAATACAATTGCATCTGGGTCTACAACAACTTCGTTTGGATTCCACTCATGAGCGCATTCTGGGCAAATAAGTAGTGAACCATCTTCATAAACATAGGCAGATTCACAGTTAGGGCAAGGAGGGAGATCGCTCATGGTAATTTCTCTTTAATCTTCAATTTATGGTGGCTCAGCGAATGTGTTCATTGAGCCAAAGTAACACTAGGTGCATAACACCTACTTTTTGTAGCGCTATTATAAGGAAGATTGTCTCTGCCGACTAGCGCTTAACCAAGATTGATGCTGGTTTTAACTGACTAAATGAGCGAATTTCAGTATTAAGTCAAAATAAGTGAATGGCAAAATCACTTACATACGTTACCAATATTGTTGGCTAGTTAAGCCAACAATGAATGACGCACAAGCAGTATGCTAAGCCTAACTATGCAGTTCAGTTAGCAATTCCATTGGCTGCCTAAGCTGCTTAAAATTGTATTTGGCTAGCCTGAGTGTGAATGCGGCACAAAAAATATCTAATAACCGCACTACATTCAGTGTTTTAATTCTAAAAGAATTCAATACAATTGGGGCGTCCAAGCAAAAGGAGTAGCGGTTTGGTTAAGGGTAAGTTTGACGCAATGAACATAAAGGGCGATTTGTTTGGTGGTGTTACCACGGCAATTGTCTCACTGCCAATGGCCCTGGCATTTGGTGTTGCATCGGGAGCAGGGCCTCAAGCGGGTCTTTGGGGTGCCATTTTAGTTGGCTTATTTGCCGCATTATTTGGTGGTTCGCGTACCTTAATTTCGGAGCCAACCGGCCCGATGACGGTAGTTATGGCGGCGGTACTGACCACCATGATAGCCAAACACCCAGAAAATGGGCCTGCCATGGCATTTACCGTGGTGATGATGGCTGGGGTATTTCAAATCGCCCTCGGCGCGCTCAAGCTGGGCAAATACATTACCTTGATGCCTTATAGTGTTATCTCTGGCTTTATGTCTGGCGTGGGTGTCATTCTGGTAATCCTTCAGCTAGCACCTTTTTTAGGGCAGTCTACTCCCGCTGGTGGAGCCTTGGGAACCCTGCAGGCTATTCCCGATCTCATTCGTAATATGCACTTCGGCGAGTTCCTTCTGGGGCTGATGACCTTAGGCGCACTCTTGTTCATGCCTAACAAATACAAAAAAATAATCCCACCGCAGTTGGTTGCGCTGGTGGCGGTTACTTTGGTGTCAATGCTGCTATTTAGTGATGACGGCATTCGCCGTATTGGTGAGATCCCAAGCGGTTTGCCATCGATAATTTGGCCTACCTTTTCGTGGGGCCTTCTTAGCGAGATGCTGGTAGATGCCTTAGTACTAGGCACGCTTGGTTGTATTGATACCCTACTAACCGCGGTAATTGCCGATAGCTTAACCCGTAAAGAGCACGACTCTAACCGCGAGTTAATGGGGCAGGGCATAGCAAATACAGTTTCAGGTTTGTTTGGCGGCTTGCCTGGCGCAGGCGCTACCATGGGAACCGTGGTTAACGTTCAAGTAGGAGGCAGCTCTCCGCTATCTGGTATTGTGCGGGCGATAATCTTGCTGCTAGTTGTGTTGTGGTTAGCACCCCTTACCCAGCCTATTCCGCTGGCGGTGCTGGCGGGTATTGCGATGTATGTTGGCCTTAATATTCTTGATTGGAGCTTTATCAAACGGGCCCACCGGGTATCTTTGGTTCCCACTTTCATCATGTATGGGGTGCTGTTTCTTACCGTGTTTGTTGATTTGATTTACGCAGTAGGAATTGGGGTATTTCTCGCCAACGTTATCACTATTGAAAAGTTGAGTCGGGTTCAGGAGAAAAACGTTAAGGCGATATCCGATGCAGACGACGGAGTGCCACTTGAGGATTCAGAACGCCAATTATTAGACCAAGCCAAGGGCCAGCTCCTGTTTTTCTATCTATCAGGGCCAATGATTTTTGGTGTATCAAAAGCCATTGCCAGGCAACACGCAGCGGTAGAGCAATACAAAGTAATGGTGCTAGACCTTAGTGCGGTACCGATGATTGACGTAACCGTAGCTTTAGCGCTGGAAAATGCCATGCGAGATGCCTTAGATGCTGGCTGTGAAGTGTTCCTTTACAGCCCTAACGAGCAAACCATGTACCAGTTAGAGAAAATCCAAATCCGCGATTGGATAGATGAAGAGCATATCGTAGATAGCCGCACTGAAGCCTTGGAAAAGGGGCTAGCAGTGGTACAACGTATAAATTCTGAAGCAGGCGTTGAGCAGCAAGGTTCGGCGATTTAACGATTATTCTTCTTAGATACCTAGAAGCCGCGCTGGAGTTGGCCCTCCAGCGCGGCTTTTTGTTACGAGTGAAATACCGAGAATTAAATGCGAATGAGTAAATAGGCTGATTCACAGTTAGGGTAAGGAGGGAGGTATCTCATGATAATTTCTCTTTAATTTTCAATTTATGGTGGCTTAACGAACACATCCACTTAAGCCATGTAACTATAGGTGATATAGCGCCTGTTCTTTGTAGCGGCATTATAAGAAAAATCATGCCTATCATCTAACATTTAGCGTTGGTTAATGTTTGAGTGTGTGAGCTCTAAGGTTGTGAACACGGACATATGTTAGACGGGTGTAGGTGTGACAAACAGGGTTAAAAAGAGCAATTTTATAACTTCTGGCATCATGCTGAACATCGAGTTATCAGTTAATGTAGACTGCGCGTAATTTATCTAATATTTAAAAATATTGGTTGTAAAATTGTTAGTCGTTTTTATCACTTCCTAATCTTTAAACTAGTTATTGGCATATTCTTTAAAATCAGACCGCTGGGTTAATATTTTGGTGAGATACAAGGCTGAAAAAATAACTTAGTATCTTAGTCGTCTTCAGGTTTCGACCTGTTGGTTGTGAAAGTGTCTCGTTTATAGAGTGAAATTATCGAGTGCTTTGATATTTTATTTTATAATTGGGGGTTTAAATTAATTAAAGAGGAGGTCCTCCTCTTTAATATTTACTTTGCCTAAAAGTGTTCGATTATAAAAGCAAATGTTATCTTAAAGCTTTTTAAATGTCACATAGGAATTAAGGATGTTTCCGTTTGGTTTTGCAGGGTCTGCAACATAAAAACGGTAGGTATATTGTCCTGGAGGGAACCAAGAAGGAATATTCCCTGTTTGATTTTGATAGTGAGTTGTATCATTTATTGCGATATTTATAGCTTCTGGAGAGAGTATAGGGTAATCCTGTCCATTAGGAAGTGTTAGTACAGCCCATTTAATGAAATCTGTCGTATCGTTGTCGATGTTATTTGTAATCTCAGCATTATAAGTAATCGAGCCTCCTGAGGGGGGAATATCGGTTTGATTGGAAACCAACTCTAACTTAACTTGCATTGTGGGTTGGTATGTACCTTGTGCTAATGCGAATATATCTGTATCGGACAAAGCTTCATCAAACATCCAAATGTCATCTAGCGAACCTTTAAAAGGTTCATGACCTAAGCCGTTTCCGTTGGAGCCTATAGTTAGAGGGGTATTAAAAACGCTTAAGCTGCTGGGTGGTATAAAGTTTTCGTGAAGTTTTTGTCCATCAATATATAACCTTGCAAGGCCATCATTGAAAACAATAGCTACATGGTGCCAGCTACCTATATTGATAAAATTTCTAGAGCTTACGCCTAAATTTCCACTACCCCATTGAGAATTAGCAAATAAAAACGTTCCGCCATTTTCTCTTCCCATGCGTATATCAAATGACTTCGCTGAGTGCCCATTGTTGATGATTCCCATATAGTTACTAGATGAAGTACGGCGCATCCAAAATGAAATAGTTAATTGGTTACCAAAATCATGATTTCTGAATAGATCAACTTGAATAAGACCACCATTAAATCTCATTGCACTATTAGTGTTTCCATGTCGGTCTGTTGTTGGATTAACGTTGCCATATAACCTACCATTCATTACGTTAGGGCCAGAATCCGCTGGACTCCCATCAAGCTTATAGCGAGCTATTTCTGCTGATTCTACCGATAATGTGAAAATCAATAGTGTTAACAGCCAACAAAAATTTGAAATTATTTTTTTCATTTTATTAAATCTCATTGAATAGTTTAAAATTAAATTTATCACTAAAGTGTGGTGATACCAAACTTTTTGTAAAAAGAATATATTGTTGGGATTGTGGAGACATTGATTTTGGCAGTACTACTGTTCAGAATGTATTTTTGTAACCTAGGTCTCTGCTTTGATGGTTTTCAAAGGCAGGTAAACTTATAATCGAACCTTTTCACCTTTTCACCTTTTCACCTTTTCACCTTTTCACCTTTTCACCTTTCAGCGAGTTAATCGTTAAACCACAACTGCCAGGTAGTGTCATTAGTAAATAAAAAATCAACATCGTCAACTGGAAACAATACAACAAGGCCTTAAACCTGCGATGGGCCATTACTGAATTTCTATTTAGCAATTGCATAACCACAGGACGCCTTGGTCGCAGTATTAGTGGATGTGAATTGTCGACCGCCCAGTTGTGGCCGCTTTAGGCATATCGTGATCGATTTAACGGGCTTAGAGGTGTTTGATGGAGGAAAACGGTAGGTGCATCAGCACTTAAGCACTGTAAAGAAAAGAAATAATTGGGGGCAGAGTGAAATTAAACTGGCCGAAAAGCCATTAATAACGCCTTTTAGCCCCACTTTTATAGACAACTAAAGGTTACCCTCACCAACTTTTCTAGGCTTTAGATGAAACAAAAAAACCAGCATTACGCTGGCTTTTATTTGGTTAGAAGGTGTTAAGCCTTATTTATGCCTTGCCTGCAAACAAGCTACTACTTCGTCAAAACCCACTTCTTGTTTTTCTAGCAATACCAGTAGGTGATACAACAAGTCTGAGCTTTCATTCACTAACTCTTCGCGGTCGTTAGCCATGGCCGCTAGCGCAACCTCTACGCCTTCTTCGCCTACTTTTTGGCAAATGCGCTTGGTGCCACGGGCGAATAGGCTAGCGGTGTAGCTTTCTTCTGGGTCAGCTAGCTTACGCTCGGCCAATACCGCTTGTAGTTGAGAGATAAAGGTCAGCTTTGGTTCTTGGTGGCCGTCGAAGCAGCTTGGGTTACCAAGGTGGCAAGTTGGTCCAATAGGGTCAACCGCTACTAGTAGCGTATCTTGGTCACAATCAAGCGTAATGCCTTTAAGCTTTAGCACGTTGCCTGAGGTTTCACCTTTGGTCCATAAACGCTGCTTAGTGCGGCTAAAGAAGGTTACTTGCTTGGTATCTAAGGTTTTAGCCAGCGCGTCACTGTTCATATAACCTAGCATTAGCACTTGGCCACTGTGGTCGTTTTGAACAACGGCAGGGATTAAGCCTTCGACTTTGTCCCAGTTAATCTTTTGGTTTAGTTCTTCAAACTGGCTCATAGTCGAATTGCCACCTCTTGTTGTTTGAGATATTGCTTCAATTCGCCAATATCAATAATGCTTTTATGGAATACGCTAGCCGCCAATGCGCCGTCTACGTCGGAAATTTTAAAGGCGTCTTTAAAGTGCTGCATTTCGCCTGCGCCGCCAGAGGCAATTAAAGGCACATTACAAATCTCGCGCACTTTGCTTAACTGTTCTAAATCGTAACCTTGGCGCACGCCGTCTTGGTTCATTACGTTTAGTACTATCTCACCTGCGCCACGAGCTTGCACTTCTTTCACCCAATCAAAGGTGTTCCAAGCAGTCGTTACAGTGCGCTTTTCGTCGCCAGTAAACTGTTTAACTTGGTATTGTTGGGTTTCGTCGCAGTAGTAAGAATCAATGCCTACCACGATACACTGCACGCCAAATTTGTCGGCTAACTTAGTAATTAAATTTGGATCGGCTAAAGCAGGGGAGTTGATAGAGATTTTGTCGGCACCGTTTTGCAAAGTGCGATTGGCATCTTCAATGGTCTTAATACCACCGGCAACACAAAAGGGAATATCGATAACCTCGGCTACGCGGCTTACCCAGCTTTTATCTACTACGCGCTCGTCTGAGCTGGCAGTGATATCGTAAAAAACTAGTTCGTCTGCGCCTTCTTCAGCGTAGCGTTTGGCTAGCGGAACAATGTCGCCAATAATTTCGTGGTTACGAAACTTAACGCCTTTTACTACCATGCCGTCTTTTACGTCTAGGCAAGGAACAATTCGTTTAGCTAGCATTGTTGCCTCCTTGCTGCCAGCAGGCGATGGCTTGCTCTACGTTGAATTTACCTTCTAACAATGCGCGGCCAACAATTACGCCAGCTACGCCGGTATCGGTAAGCGCTGCAATGTCGTTTAAATCGCCAATGCCGCCAGAGCTTTGCCAGTGAATATTTGGGTATTGCGCACATAGCTCGCGATACAAACTTACGTTTGAGCCCTCTAGCGTGCCATCTTTAGAAATGTCGGTACACAATACGTGCTTAAGACCAACCGGGGCGTAAATAGCCACTAGCTCTTCAATGGTTACGCCGCTGTCTTCTTGCCAGCCAGATACTGCTACTACCTTATTGCCTTGCTCGTCGATGTTAATATCAAGCGCCAGTACAATGTGCTCGGCGCCGTATTTTTCCATCCACTTGGCAACCACTTCTGGTTGTTTTACTGCAGTAGAGCCAATTACTACGCGCTCTGCGCCTGCGTCGAGTAAGTCTTTTACATCTTGCTCGCTGCGCACGCCGCCACCAATTTGAATTTTAGCTGGGGTGTTTTTCAGTAGCTGGGCGATAACGTCGAGTTGGCGAGCGCTGGTATCTTTTGCGCCGTCTAAATCAACCAAGTGTAACCAATCAGCACCTTGGCTGTGGTAATCAGAAAACTGCGCTTGTGGGTCGTCACCATAAATGGTTTTTTGTGCGTAATCACCTTGGAACAAACGCACAATCTTTCCGTCGATTAAATCTAAAGCAGGAATGATCATGTTACATCTCCAAGAAGTTTTTGATGAGTTGCGCACCGGCTTGGCCGCTACGTTCTGGGTGAAATTGCACCCCGTAAAAGTTGTCTTTGTTTACTGCTGCGGTAAAGGCATTACCATAATCACACTCGGCGATAGTAGCGGCGTTTACCGGTAGGGCGTAGCTATGTACAAAGTAGAAGTAACTGCCGGCTTCAATGCCTTTAAACAGTGGGTGACCCGCTGTAGGTTGAATTTGGTTCCATCCCATGTGAGGTAAGCGTTGGCCATCTTGCGGTTGCATTAGGCTAACGGTTCCAGGTACTAAGCCTAAACAGGGTACTGGCTGTTCTGCTTGCTTGGCGCCGCCTTCGATAGAGAATTCAGCCAGCATTTGCATGCCTAAACAGATGCCTAGTAGCGGCTTCTTAACTTGTTTAACTAAGTCGATAAGCTCGCGGTCGGCAAGGTTTTTCATCGCTTCGGTTGCGGTACCTACACCGGGCAAAAACAGTTTATCAGCCGCTAATATCACTTGTGGATCGCGGCTCACTGTTACCGGAAAGCCTAAACGTTCTACGGCAAATTTTACCGAAGATAAGTTGGCACATCCTGTATCAATAATTACGTTCATGGTTGCTCTTATCCTTTAAAGCACTGGGCTTATAGTGTGCCTTTACTGCTAGGCATGGCATCGCCAGATTTAACAATGGCTTGACCAAGCGCGCGGCCAAATACTTTAAACAGGGCTTCTACCATGTGGTGAGTATTTTTACCGGTGGTTTCTAGGTGCAGGGTACAGGCCATGGCATCGCTTAACGAACGGAAGAAGTGAATCACCATTTCTGTGGCAAAATCACCAATGTTGTCGCGAGTAAAGTCGGCTTTAAACTCTAGGTGAGCACGGCCGCTTAAATCTAGAGCGCATTGGGCTAGGCATTCGTCCATAGGCAATACAAAGCCAAAACGGCCAATGCCACGTTTATCACCAAGTGCTTCTTTAAGTGCTTGGCCAAGGGCGATGGCGGTGTCTTCTACGCTGTGGTGGTCGTCGATATGATAATCGCCTACTACTTTACAGTTAAGTTGAAAACCGCCGTGGGTAGCAATTTGGTCCAGCATGTGGTCAAAAAAGCCCAAGCCAGTATCAATTTGGCTGCCGCCGGCATTGTCTAAATCAACAGCGATGCTAATTTGGGTTTCTTTTGTATTGCGCTCAACCTTGGCTTTGCGACCAAGTTGAGTAAGCTGCTTTTCAATCGCTATCCAGTTAAGACCATCGCGTTGGTATTGTAGGCCTTCAAGCCCCATGTTGTCGGCTAACTGCATATCGGTATGGCGATCGCCAATCACGTAAGAGTTGGCAAAATCAATCACGCCGCTTTTTAGGTAGTCTTTAACCAGGCCAAGCTTTGGCTTACGGCAGCTGCAGTTATCTTCATCGAAATGTGGGCAAACCAGCACGTCGTCAAACTTCACGCCTTGTGATTCGAAGATATCCATCATGTAATTTTGTGCTAGTTGAAAATCAGCTTCTGGAAAGCTGTCGGTGCCTAAACCATCCTGGTTCGTCACCATCACTAAGCGGTAGCCATTAGCTTGTAGCTTAAGCAACACTGGGATCACTTGTGGCTCTAGTTTTACTTTCTCTACACTATCTACCTGTTTGTCGGTGATAGGTTCGTCGATCATGGTGCCATCACGGTCGATAAATAAGATTTTCTGTTTTACTTGGCTCACTTAAGTTCGCTCCAATCCTTGAATTGCTGATACAGTGGCGGCCACTTCTTGCTGGTTACCAATACTAATGCGAATGCAGTTTTCTAATCGCGGTTTGTTGGCAAAATCTCGCAACACAATGCCTTGTTCGCCCAATGTTTTGAATACACGGGCTGATTCATCGAAACGTACCAAAATGTAGTTGCCGGTAGCCGGGAAGATCTCTTGCACAATGTTAAGTTTGCGTAAATCTTCGACCGCTTGGCTGCGAATGGCGTTTAGTTTTGCTACGCGCTCGCGCATAATTTTCAAACCATCTTGGGTTAGCGCTTTTGCGGCAATTTCGGCAACCGGTCGGGCGATTGGGTAGGGTGCAATTACCTTGCTCATTACCTCAATCACTTCGGTGCCTGCAACGGTAAAGCCACAACGTAAACCGGCTAAGGCAAAGGCTTTAGACAAAGTACGAGTAATCACTAGGTTGTCGTAATCGCTCAGTAGCTTAACCACGCTTTGCTCTTCACAAAACTCAATATAAGCTTCATCTACCACGACTAGCGCTTTGTCTTTTTGGCCACTTAACAGTTCACACAGCTTGGCTTGATCAAGCATATTGCCGGTGGGGTTGTTTGGGGCACATAAGAAAATGATTTTGCTATTCACTTGCGCAAGTGCTGTGTAGTCTGGGTCAAAGTTAGCATCGAGTTCAACAGTTTTAACTTCTACACCAATAGTCTCGGCACTTACCGAGTACATGCCGTAAGTCGGCGCACAGATAACAATGCTATCTTCGTTGGGTTCGCAAAAGGCGCGAATCAATACTTCGATGGCTTCATCTGCGCCGCGACTGGCCAGCACTTGATTTGGCTCTACGCCTGCGTAGGCGGCATAACCGTTAATAAGCGCTGCTGGTTGAAACTCAGGGTAGCGATTTAACTCGTCACCTTCGTAGCTAAAATCGCTCACGTCTGGGCTTTCGTTGGCGTTTAGCCATACTTCGCCACTGCCACCAATGCGACGTGCGCTTTGGTAGGGCACGAGTGCTTGAATCTTTTTACGGGCTAATAATGTCACCGACATATTATTGCTCCTCGCCTAAACGCAGAGTTACCGCTCGGCGGTGAGCGTCTAAGCCTTCGGCATTGGCAATAGGCACTACTGCTGCACTTAAGTCTTTTAAACCTTGCTGGCTTAATTCCTGAACCGTAAAACGCTTCATAAAGTCAGCTGTTCCTAAGCTTGAATAAGCACGTGTATAGCCATAAGTTGGCAGGGTGTGATTAGTACCACTGGCGTAGTCGCCTACTGATTCAGGGGTCCACTCTCCAAGGAAAACACTGCCAGCATTTTCTATCTCAGGCAGTAAGTCGCGGGCTTGTTCAGTTTGTACAATTAAGTGCTCTGGGCCGTAAAGGTTACTCACCTGTACCGCTTGCGCTAAGTCGTTTACTACAATTGCAGTACTGTGTGATAGCGCTTGGTCGGCAATGTTATTACGACTAAGCAGCGCTAATTGGCGAGCCAATTCTTGATTTACCGCTTCGGCTTGTTGCTCACTGGTGGTGACTAAAATCACTTGTGAATCGGGGCCGTGCTCGGCTTGCGATAATAAGTCGGCAGCTACAAAAGCCGGGTTGGCTTTAGCGTCAGCAATGACCAACACTTCAGATGGGCCCGCTGGCATATCGATAGCAGCACCTGCGTGGTCGCCACTCACTTGCTGTTTAGCTTGGGTCACAAAGGCGTTACCAGGGCCGAAAATTTTATCGGATTTAGCAACACTTTCGGTGCCGTAGGCCATTGCGGCAATCGCTTGTGCGCCCCCTGCAGCGTACACTTCGTCTACGCCACATAACTTCGCGGTATAAAGGATCTCTGCGGCAATCGGTGGTGGTGAGCTTAATACTACTTTTTTACAACCCGCAATACGTGCTGGAATAGCCAACATCAATACTGTTGAAGGTAAAGGTGCGGTGCCGCCCGGCACATACAAACCTACATTGCCTATAGCGGCGTAATGCATTTCGCAACGCACACCAGGTTGGGTTTCTAGACTAATGGCTTGAGGTTTCTGAGCTTGGTGAAACACTTCAATGTTCGCTTTTGCTTGCTCAACCGCTTGTTTGAACTCGTCACTTAAGCCTTGTTCAGCTGCATTAATCTCTTGCTGGCTGACTCTTACTTCGCTCAATTCGGTTTTATCAAACTTGGCGGCCAGCGCAATTAGCGCTTGGTCACCTTGTTCTCGTACTTGGCTTACTACGTCAGCAACAATGCCGGCAATGTCGGTTGAGCTGTTAACAGCAGGGCGGGACAGCACCTGTTGTTGTTGCTCTGTTGATAGTTGCTTCCAAATTACCGTTTGCATGGTACTTATCTCAACATCTTTTCAATTGGCATAACGAGAATAGAGCTTGCACCTAAGGTTTTTAGCTTTTCCATCGTCTCCCAGAACAGGTTCTCGGTACTAACTACATGCAGGGCTACTTTTTCTTCGTCACCAGCAAGTGCTAATACGGTTGGGTGCTCACTGCCAGGTAGCAGGTCTACAATTTGATCAAGATGTGTTTTAGGCGCGTGCAGCATGATGTACTTGCTTTCTTTAGCTTCCATGGTGCCTTGCATGCGCATTAATAAGCGGTCTAGCAAATCTTGGTGCTCGTCGCTTAGTTTGTTTTTAGATTTAATCAATACTGCTTGCGAGCGGTAAATCACTTCAACTTCTTTAAGGCCGTTGGCTTCTAAAGTTGCACCGGTAGATACTAAGTCACAAATGGCGTCGGCTAAGCCTGCACGGGTGGCTACTTCAACCGAGCCCGCTAGCATACACGTAGAGAAAGGTACGCCTTGCTCGTCTAAGTAACGCTTAAGAATGCCTGGGTAACTGGTGGCAATGCGTTTGTTGGCTAAACATTGTGGGCCGGTGTAATCGAATTCTTCGGCTACTGCCAATGAGAAGCGGCAATCGCCAAAATCCAAACGTTTTAGAATGTCGCATTCAGTTGGCTCATTTTGCGCTGTGCGCAACATGGTTTCTTCTTCTAATACGTTTTCGCCAACGATACCGAAATCAACCACGCCGTCCATAACTAGGCCTGGAATATCGTCATCGCGTACACGTAGCAAATCTACTGGCATATTTTCAGAATGGGCTATCAGGCGTTGTTGGCGGAGATTGATTTTCATTCCGCAGCTTTTTAATAGTGCCTGTGAATCATCGCTTAAGCGTCCAGATTTTTGGATGGCGATGCGTAGTCGTTTTTGCTCTGTCATGTTTTTGTCCCTAATAATAAAACTAAAAAACCCCCGGGAGGGTAACCTTCCGGGGGTTTGCAATATTCTTATATTCTACCACCGGAAGCATCTTACAAGCTTCCAGCAGAAAACCGCCTGAAGCCTATTCTGGATGATGGTGGTGATGATGCTTCAGTTGGTTAAAAATCATTGCTACGTTCCTGTCAACGTGGTTTTTGCCTTCATGGCAATAGTGGGCATAAACTTACCAATCTAGCGCTAAATTGCAACCTTTTTTGGCTGCTTTTTATTATAAGATTAAAGTTGTTTAAATATTGACCGATAATTAACTATAGGAAGCCATAAAAAGGAGCTGTGATTGTGAGCCAAGATGCCATATTGCCAATTTTGCCGCGAGCACCTGCTAAACCCGATAGTAAGGCGCCACCGATTAAAACCACCAAGGTGGTGAAGAAAAGCAAAACCGCTGCACAAAACGACATTCAAGTGCGGCCAAAGCTAAGCGGCGAACAGCAAAACAATAAATCTAAAAAGCCCGACCCTGACGAGCAACATAATATCGACCTATTTGTGTAGCTTTGTGTTTGGTCTAGCGTGAGTCGGCTGGTATAGTTGCCGCGACTTTTGCTTGCCGGAACCAAGTTTGAAACATCAGTATTTTGCCAAAGATGGTTTGTTATCAAAAGCCATAGATGGTTTTTCTCCCCGACCACAACAACACGACATGGCTACAGCGGTTGCTGCAGCTATAGAGACCAGTGGCAGTTTATTAGTTGAAGCGGGGACTGGCACCGGTAAAACCTTTGCTTACCTTGTACCAGCTATGGACAGCGGCAAAAAAATTGTTATTAGCACCGGTAGTAAAGCGCTGCAAGATCAGTTATTTACTAAAGACCTACCGCGTATGCAAAAAGCCCTCAAATACAATCAAATGATAGCGCTGCTAAAAGGGCGTTCTAACTATTTGTGTATTGAACGGCTAAACAGTTTTTCCCATTACGGTAGCGGCCAAGACCGCACTACCTTAGCTGAGCTAGTAAAAATTAAGGCATGGGCACAAGGCGAAGAAACCGGCGACATTAGCGAGCTTGGCCCAATCGCTGAACGGGCCGATGTATTCCCCTTAATTACTAGCTCCAACGATAACTGCCTCGGCAGAGATTGCCCGTCTTATAAAGAATGCTATTTAGTTAAAGCCCGTAACAAGGCAATGGAAGCAGATTTAGTGGTGGTGAATCACCACCTATTTTTTGCCGACATGGTGGTAAAAGAAACCGGTTTTGGTGAGCTGATTCCCGAAGCCGATGCTTATATCTTTGACGAAGCACACCAACTACCCGATATTGCTGCGAGTTATTTTGGTCAGCACTTTTCTAGCCGACAAATACTCGATTTATGTAATGACATTGAACTGAGCTATAAAACTGAGCTTAGAGATATGGCGCAATTACAAAAAGCCTCGCAAAAGCTAGAGCGTAGAATCCGCCAATGTAGATTGGAGTTTGAAGGTCTGCGTGACCGAGGCGAGTGGCGCCCATTAGCTAAACAAAAGCGTTTTGGTGAAATGATGGAAGCGTTGCGCGAAGACATGGACTTTGTGTATCAAGTGCTTAAGTTGGCGCTATCGCGCAGTGAACTGGCAGATTCTTGCTTCGAACGTTTAGCTAAAATGCGCCTATTGTTCGATAAAGTCATGGATGTAGACAAAACCGGTTTTAGTTATTGGTACGAAACTACTCGGCAGCATTTCACTTTAAATATTACCCCCCTTAATATTGCAGAGCGCTTTAATAGTGAGGTGGAAGAACGTAATGCTGCATGGGTATTTACCTCGGCAACGTTGGCGGTAGATGGCAACTTTCAACATTTTCAAACTCAAATGGGTTTAAAAGACGCCAGCAGCATGTTGCTCGACAGCCCTTTTGATTATCAAAAACAGGCCTTGCTGTGTGTGCCTCGTTACTTGCCAGAAACAAAGCAGCCCAATGCAGAACAAGTGATGCTGGATCAGCTTGCGCCGGTGATTGAGGCCAACGGTGGCCGCTGTTTCTTTTTATGTACCAGCCACCGAATGATTCAAAAAGTGGCAACAGAGTTACGCCTACGTACAGAGCTATTGGTATTGGTTCAAGGTGAAGCGGGTAAACAAGAGTTACTCAACGAGTTTGTTGAAGATGGTAACGCAGTGCTAGTTGCAACCAGTACCTTTTGGGAAGGGGTGGATGTGCCGGGCAAGGCGCTGTCATGTGTGATTATCGACAAGCTACCCTTTGCTGCGCCAGATGATCCATTACTTAAAGCCAAAAGTGAAGACTGCCGTTTACGTGGCGGAGATCCTTTTCGTCAGGTATATTTGCCGCAAGCAGTGATTAGCCTTAAACAAGGCGTAGGGCGCTTAATTAGAACCCAAGATGATCATGGCGTAGTGATTATATGTGACAACCGTTTAGTGAATCGCGATTACGGTTCGCTATTTATTAGCAGTTTGCCCGCTATGCCACGCACTAGAGAACTCTCAAGAGTTTTAGAATTTGTTAAAAAAGACGCTGAGGAAACATGACAGCAAACATACTCGCTTTAGATACATCAACCGAAAACTGCTCTGTTGCACTGCATTGGCAGGGTGAAGTGCTGAGTAAGCAAGAATACAGCCCACGCGACCATACACTTAAAATCTTACCTTTTGTCGAGCAAATCTTGGCGGAAGCAGGAGTTAGCTTAAAGCAGCTTGATGCGATTGCATTTGGTCGTGGACCAGGAAGTTTTACTGGGGTACGGATTGGTGTAGCCACCGCTCAAGGGCTGGCTTTTGGTGCAGATAAACCAATGATTGCCGTTTCAACCTTACAAGCCATGGCGCAAGCCGCTTACCTTAGCAATAATAGCGAGCAGTGTTTGGCGGCTATTGATGCCCGTATGGGAGAGGTGTATTGGGGCGAGTACCATCTGCAAAACGGTTTGATGTGTTTAGTAGACGAAGAGCTTGTGATTAAACCAGAGTTGCTAACTGGCAATAGCCAAAGGGCAGTGGCTGTGGGCACAGGCTGGCAAACTTACCAAGAACTATTATGCGGTCAATTTTCTGGCGCAAAAGTGTTGGAATCAGTGCTTTATCCAACGGCACAAAATATGCTTGGTTATGCTCAGGTTGCCTATAATAAAGGCGAGCTGGTAAGTGCAGAAAATGCCGAACCTGTTTATTTACGCGACAAAGTAACCTGGAAGAAACTACCGGGTAGAGAGTAATTAAAGGACAATAAAACTTGAAGATTCAGGGCCTTGGCCAGCCCATACCGCAACAAACAAACGTTAAAAAGGCGACCAGCAGCACAGAGTTAAGTGTTGCTACTAAGGCGCCAAAGGGGATCGTACCCTGGGCGGTAATGGACGAGAGCAGTGTAGAAAAACTCCGCTACGACCAAAATGTTGGCAGTGGCGGCGAAGCTGTGTCTCAATATAAAGATGTTGCTAATCAACTCAAGCGCCAACAAGTGAATGAAATGTTTGGTATCGATTTGTTCGCCTAAGGCAAAACGCCCTGCAATGACTGACTGCCCGTATTTACCTCACTCTAATATCGCCTATATCGAACAAACCGCCCCTAGTGATTACTGTGTAGTGATGTTGCATGGTTGGATGGACAATGCCGCCAGTTTTACGCCTCTTCTTAAACATTTTACCGATGTACATTGCATTGCTTTAGATTTTCCCGGTCATGGACTGTCGGCACATCGCCAAGGTTATTACCATTTTGTAGATTATGTTGACGATGTTTACCGTGCTATTTGTGAACTAAAGGTTAACAAACCTATTATTCTTATTGGGCATTCTTTAGGTGCATTGGTAGCCACTACGTATGCAGCGGCATTCCCAGAAAAACTGCTCGGTTTGGTTTGTATAGACGGGTTGGGGCCTTTAAGCCTAGCTGAAGAAGAAACCACAACACAACTAACTAAAGCTATTCAACAACGGCAAGCTGTAAAGCCCGCTAAGGGATTTGAAAAACTTGAATCTGCAGTAAAATTGCGTGCGCAAACCAATGGGATTAGTGAACGCAATAGCCAACTATTGGTAGAGCGGGCAGTGATTAAGCGCGGTGGTCTATGGTATTGGCGTCACGATCAAAAACTAAAGTTAAGCTCTCCTTTGCGCTTTAGTGAGTCGCAGGCAGAAAATATTTGTAGAGCTGTGCAACATCCCAGTTTGTTGATAGCGGCTAGCGAACACCCTTTGTTATCCGCGGAACATATAAGCCATCGTGAAGCATGGTTTAAGCAGCTTAAAACCCATTTGTTAAGCGGTGGGCACCATCTTCATATGCAAAATTCCGTAGAGGTTGCTCGCTGTATAAAGGCCTACATTAAAACAATTGTTTGAACCACTTCACTATTTTCGATCTTATCCGCCACGCTCAATGTTAAAATATTGTTATTTAAAATGGCGTATGAAACAATCGTTTGAAATTTTGGAGCGAAAGCTCTAATGAAAACGATGCCGCCAAGTACATAATAAAATTCACAATAAACTTGGTGAGCAAATTATACTTGTTGTAATTGAAATGTTTAGGAGAACTGCGTGGATAAGGTTTGGCTTAATCGATACCCTAAAGATGTTCCTGCAGAGATAGACTCAGCACGCTATCAAACATTGATAGATGTCTTTGAAGAAGGTGCTGCTAAACACGCAGATAAGGTAGCCTTTATTAACATGGGGCAGGTGATGACCTATCGCCGCCTTGAAGAACAATCACGCGCCTTTGCTGCTTATCTTCAAAATGAATTAAAGCTTAAAGCAGGTGATCGCGTGGCTTTAATGATGCCTAACTTGCTGCAGTATCCTATTTGTTTGTTTGGTGCTTTGCGTGCAGGCATGGTGGTAGTTAACGTCAACCCGCTTTACACGCCGAGAGAATTAAAGCATCAACTAAACGACAGTGGTGCTAAAGCCATTGTGATTGTGTCTAATTTTGCGCATATTCTTGAGGAAATTGTAGAAGAAACCGGTATCGAGCATGTGGTTCTTACCCGTTTAGGCGACCAGCTTTCTGCAACCAAACGTACCTTAGTGAACTTTGTTGTAAAATACGTGAAGAAAATGGTGCCAAAGTACCATTTACCTCACGCTCAATCGCTCCGTTATGTTTTGTCTAAAGGACAGCATCTCCAATATGTTCGCCCAGAAATCAAAAGTGAAGATCTAGCCTTTTTGCAGTATACCGGTGGTACCACCGGTGTCGCCAAAGGCGCGATGTTGTCACATAGCAATATGGTGGCAAACTTGCTGCAAGCTTTGGGTATTGTTGGCCCATGTTTGCGCGAAGGGAAAGAAGTGGTAGTAACAGCATTGCCGCTTTACCATATCTTTGCATTAACCGCGAACTGCATGGTGTTTTTTGCCATGGGGTGCCAGAACTTATTAATCACCAATCCTCGTGATATTCCTACCTTTGTTAAAGAGCTCGCCAAGACGCCCTTTACGGCAATCACAGGGGTAAATACCTTATTCAACGCCTTGCTAAATAATGACGATTTTGCCAAGTTAGATTTCGCCCGTCTGCGTTTATCTCTGGGCGGAGGCATGTCGGTGCAACGAGCAGTTGCAGAGCGCTGGCAAGAAGTCACGGGCTCGCGCCTGATAGAAGGTTATGGCTTAACAGAGTGTGCTCCACTAGTTACCGTTTGCCCTTACGATTTAGAAGCCTATAACGGCAGTATTGGCTTACCAGCGCCTTCAACGGATATTAAGTTGGTGGGCGAAGATGGCCAAGAAGTCGGCGACGGTGAATCAGGCGAAATATTAGTAAAAGGCCCACAAGTGATGCAGGGTTACTGGCAGCGACCAGAAGCGACCGAAGAATCAATGCCTGGTGGCTGGTTTGCTACGGGTGATATTGCCACGGTTGATGATCAAGGTTTCTTCCATATTGTTGACCGCAAAAAAGATATGATTTTGGTGTCTGGTTTCAACGTATTCCCTAATGAAATTGAAGAGGTTATTTCGGGTAACGCTAAAGTGCTAGAAGTTGCAGCAGTCGGTGTGCCTAACGACGTAAGTGGTGAAGCGGTTAAAGTGTTTATCGTTAAAAAAGACGATTCACTGAATGAGAAACAAGTGATAGAACACTGTCGCGAGTTTTTAACTGCCTACAAAGTGCCTAAGCTGGTGGAGTTTAGAGACGAACTACCTAAAACAAATGTGGGGAAGATCTTGCGTAGAGCCTTGCGCGAAGAGGCATAAACCGTAAAATGGTTAGCCATTAGATGCTTTCCACTAGGACGCCGCAATTTTGGCAGACGTAAACTTCGACATGATTGAAACAGAGGCGCAACTTGCGCCTCTGTTACGTTTTTTAAATGAACAAACTCCAATGGTATTAGCCATTGATACCGAGTTTGTTCGTACTCGAACCTACTATGCTCAACTGGGCTTACTACAAATTTACGATGGCCAGCAATGCTATCTAGTGGACCCACTAAAAGTGTCAATGGAACCGTTGTGGCAGGCTCTTTCCCGGCATCACTGGGTCTTGCATGCGTTTAGTGAAGACTTAGAAATCATTCAACGTTTAAGTGGCAAATTTGGCGCAACCGTGTTTGATACACAAGTTGGTGCGGCTTTTCTTGGTCATGGCATTAGCTTGGGTTACCAGCGCTTTATTGCCACAGAGCTAGAGATTGAACTCGATAAGGGAGAATCTCGTACCGATTGGCTCGCACGTCCACTGCGCGCTTCGCAATTAGATTACGCAGCCTTAGATGTTATCTATTTGCTACCGGCATATCTCAAGATTAAACAGCAGCTAGAAGAAGAAGGGCGTTTTCAAGCTGCATTAGAAGAAAGCACGCGTTTAGCAGCATTGAAAAAACGTGTGGTAAACCAAGATGAAGTTTATAAAGACATTAAAAATGCTTGGAAGTTAAACCCGCAGCAATTAGCGGTGTTACAAGTGTTGTGTCGCTGGCGAATACAGCAAGCGGCAAGTCGTGATTTAGCCATTAATAATGTGGTACACGGTGACAACTTATGGGCCTTAGCTCGCTACCAACCAAACAACATGGATGAGTTACAACGGCTTAATTTACCACCGCAAGAGTTGCGTATTCATGGTCAACGTTTGCTTAAATTAGTGAAACAGGGTCAGCAAGTTAATACAGCGGATTTCCCTAAACCTATTAAACGTATTGTTGATTACCCAGATTACAAAAAAACCATTCAAGAGCTTAAATTGGTGGTGACTGCAGTAGCAGAAGAGTCGGGTTTACCTGAAGACGTATTGGCGAGCAAGAAGGTGCTTAATCAATATATTGCGTGGAAACGTAAAGAGCACCAGCAAGCAGAAGAGTTGCCTCTACTACTTACTGGTTGGCGTAAGCCATTATTCGCTAATCACGTTGATCAGGAAGGGTAATATTTAGCTCAAGTACGCTAATGTCTTCACTCTTGTTGTCCAAGCTAACGTTAACTTGGTCTGAGTTGATGGCAACGTACTTCTTTATTACTTCTATAATATCTTGCTTCATAGCAGGCAAGTAATCTGGCCCACTGCGCTCCCCGCGTTCGTGGGCAACAATAATTTGCAGTCGTTCTTTGGCGGTTTGCGCCGTTTTAGACTGTTTTGTCGTTCGAAAGTAGTCTAAAAGAGACATCGTTATCCTCCAAATAAGCGGCTAAATAGGCCTTTCTTTTGTTCTTCTAAGAAACGAAAGTCTACACTTTCGCCAATTAATCGACTTACAGCGTCGTCGTAAGCTAAACCAGCATCACTTTCAGTGTCTAAAATTACTGGCTCACCAGAGTTAGACGCTTTAAGCACGGCCGGTGACTCAGGGATAACGCCAAGTAACGGTATCGCCAGAATATCTTGCACATCTTCTACGCTTAACATGTCACCGCGGTTAACACGCTCAGGGTTGTAGCGCGTTAATAGTAGGTGCTCTTTAACCGGCTCTTTACCTTGTTCAGCGCGTTTTGACTTACTGGCAAGCATGCCAAGAATACGGTCTGAGTCACGAACTGATGATACTTCAGGGTTAGTGGTAACAATCGCTTCGTCGGCGAAGTAAAGCGCCATGATTGCGCCTGTTTCAATACCAGCAGGAGAGTCACACACAATGTAGTCGAAACCTTGCTCTGCTAAATCGTCCAATACCTTCTGCACACCTTCTTTAGTTAACGCGTCTTTATCACGCGTTTGAGAAGCAGGAAGAATGAACAAGTTGTCGGTACGTTTGTCTTTAATCAATGATTGATTAAGGTTGGCTTCACCTTTGATTACGTTCACGAAGTCATACACTACGCGACGTTCACAACCCATAATTAAATCTAGGTTACGTAAACCAATATCGAAATCGATGATTACAGTTTTAAAACCTTTAATGGCGAGGCCAGTACCAATAGCCGCGCTGGAGGTTGTTTTTCCAACACCCCCTTTTCCTGAGGTCACAACGATAATCTTAGCCATTATCTTTCCTTTATAAATTCGTTAACGAGGTTAACTTAAATTACCAAATACGATTTGCTGGTCTTCTATTTGTATACATTGCGGCGCGTCGGCATGTTCGCCAATTTGCTCATGCAACATATAAACACCAGCAATAGAAATAAGTTCTGCTTGCAAGTTCTGACAAAATATTTTGCTGTCTTTTCTGCCGCTAGCGCCTGCGATAGCACGACCCCTTAATGCACCATAAATATGAATATTACCGTCAGCAATCACTTCCGCGCCATTACCTACCGAGCCAATAATGACTAGGTCGGTATTTTGCGCGTAAACTTGTTGGCCAGAGCGAATCTGTCCGCGAACGATTTTACTTGGCACAGCCGCTGGGGTAGGGGGAGGTGTTGGCGCTTTTTCTTCTGCGGGTTTGCTGGGCTTGGCAGTTGCTTGTTGTGAGCCACTGGTCATTACGGCTAAACCTGCAGCACGGGCAGCGGTTTTTTGTTCAGAGGTACTACATCCGGTAACGCCTACTAATACAAAGTCTTGAGCTTCTACCACTTCCTTGAGTTGGTTGAAATCAAAATCAGCGTCTACTTCGCTAATATTCACTACTATAGGAGCACAGTTAAAGAACTGAGGCGCTTGCGCCACCTTTTCCATTAACTTGTTATTTAATGATGTTAAATCATTTTTTCCTAAGTAAACCACTGAAAGGGTAAAGTTTGTCCCTTTAAACTCTATTTCCTGTCCGGACATGAACAGCTGATTCCTTTTTACATTTGTATACGAGCAATGACGCTTCACTATATATTCTGATATAGTCGCGTTTTAGCATAACCTGATCAGTGACTAGGATACTAACATTTTCATGTTCTGTGCAGTCTATAAAAGTCTCAAAAAACAGCAAACTTATCTCTATATTGAGAAGAAAGACGATTTTTCGCCAGTTCCAGCGTCATTACTAGAGTTAATGGGGGCTAAGGAGCTGGTAATGTTGGTACCAAAACGACCAACAAAAGATTTTGCTAGTGTTGAAATAAACACCTTAGAAGCCGCGTTTAAAGAGCAAGGCTATTATTTACAACTACCACCACCTCCAGAAAACTATCTTAAGCAGCATTTAGCCGCTCAGGCTAAGGCAAAAAATGACTAAAAGGGGAAGTTAGTGAAAAAATTTATCGGTACGGTGCTATTCTCGGCTGCCTTCTCATTACACGCTGAACCGGGCTTTGATAACTACGTTGAAGAACTTAAAGTAGAAGCGGCTAGTGAAGGTATCTCACAAGCCACTATTGATGCGGCATTTACCAATGCCAAGTTTTACCCTCGCGCTGTAAAAGCAGATAAGCAACAGCCTGAGTTTAAGCTAACACTAGATACCTATTTGCCACGAGCTGTGCCCGACTGGAAAGTGCAGCAAGCGCGGGCGTTATATAAGAAACACTACCCACTACTTAAAGAAATTGAAAAGAAATATAAGGTGCAGCCGCGCTTTATTATTGCTTTGTGGGGAGTGGAATCCAACTTTGGCAAGTTTACCGGTAACTACAGTGTGGTATCGGCGCTTGCCACTATGTCTTATGAAGGCCGTCGCGAAGCGTTTTTTAAGAAAGAATTAATGAATGCACTTCGTATTCTTGAAGATGGACATATTGAACCTAACAAAATGAAAGGCTCTTGGGCGGGTGCCATGGGTCAAGTGCAGTTTATGCCAAGTTCCTTTTTAGCTTACGCTCAAGACTTTGATGGCGATGGCAACAAAGATATTTGGAACAATACCGCTGATGCTTTGGCTTCTGCTGCAAACTACTTAGCGCAAAGTGGCTGGAACAATGATTTAACGTGGGGTCGCCAAGTTAAACTTCCAAACGATTATGATGCAACGCACTCAGGCTTAAAAGTTAAGAAAAGCCTAAACGAGTGGCAAGCTATGGGCGTTCGCCGTTACGACGGCACTAACTTACCCATTCGCGATATTCAAGCCTCTATCGTTCAGCCAGACGACGCTCAAGGGCGTGCATATTTAGCTTACGATAACTACCAAGTACTGATGAAGTGGAATCGCTCGCATTACTTTGTGGCCGCGGTAGGTACTTTGGCTGATCGCATCGCTTATCCACCGGTGTTTTAAGGTGTATCAGCATCTCGACGAACAAGGCCAAGCCTTACCATTTACTGTGAACAAAGCAGTCTGTGTAGGGCAAAATTACTTGGCGCACATGCAAGAGATGGGGGGCGCGCCTGCTAAACAAGCAGTGTTGTTTATTAAGCCTAAAACCGCCATCACTGGTTTGGCAAACGGAGTAATGATTCCAAATGATGTAGGTGAAGTGCATTACGAACTTGAGCTCGCCATATTGATTGCTAAGCCGCTTCGAAATGCCTCTCCTAAAGAATTGGATGCTGCCGTTTGGGGATACGCCGCAGCATTAGATTTAACCTTACGTGATGTGCAGTTAGCGCTAAAACAAAGTAGTCACCCATGGGAGCGCGCTAAGGCCTTTGATAAGAGCTGTGTACTGAGTCACTTTAAGCCGATTAATCGGTTAAGTGAGTTGGCTGATGTTGAACTACGGTTTGAGCAAAATACTCAGTTAAAACAGCAGGGCACAACAAAGCAAATGATCCGCAATCTAAGCGCATTGCTGTGTGAAGCTTCACGCTGTTTTACTCTAGAGCCAGGAGATGTATTGCTAACTGGCACTCCTGCTGGCGTTGGCCCCTTGAAGGCCGGCGATAAGTTAGCATTTAAGGTTGCCGATATTTCGGTAGAAACAGAGGTTGTATTGAGTGAGTGAAGTAAGATTTTGGGAAACCAAAACCTTGGCGCAAATGACTGCCCAAGAGTGGGAGTCGTTATGTGATGGATGTGGTAAATGTTGTTTATCGAAGTTGATAGATGAAGATACCGATGAGTTGTATTACACCAATATTGCTTGTGTATTGTTAAACAGTAAAAGCTGCCAGTGTAGTGATTACCCGAATCGATTTGCTAAGGTCCCTGATTGCGTAAAAATTACTTTAGATGATATTGACGCATTTCATTGGTTGCCGCCTAGTTGCGCCTATAAACGGCTAATCGAAGGGAAACCGCTGCCAGAGTGGCATCCTTTGTTAAATAAGGGCAAGGCTTCGGAAATGCACAAACGTGGCGCTTCTGTGCGGGGTAAGATTGTGTGTGAAACGCAGTTAACAGGCCCGTCTCAAGATTACATTGTGCGGTGGCCTTTAGACGAGTGTGAATAGCGTTAAATGCCAGCCATAAAAAAGCCCGCGTTAAGCGGGCTTTTTTATGTTTATCTTTTAAATCTATTTCTTACGCCATTGCAGACCAAAGAACACAACCCCGGCTGCTAAGAACACAGCAAATAATAGAATCAGCCACTGCGGCATAGACCAGCCTAAGAACATCCAAGAGATCTCGTCACAAAATCCATTTGGATTAAATAACCAAGGCACCCATTTATCTAGCGGCGCCCATTCAGGGAAGTTGGCAAAGAAGTCGCAGGTAGCAAATGGGCTAGGGTTCATTTGGTAGTCGGTATGGGTTATTGCTAGCTGCAAACCCCATGCGGCACTGACGAGCCATAATCCAAAAGCACTTAAACGAATGACGATATTTTTAGGTGCAATCCAACCTAGTAAACCTGCTGCCATTAAACCAAACATGGCTACACGCTCATAAATACACATAACGCAAGGGTCAAGCTTCATGACATGTTGGAAGAATAAAGCGCACAACTCTAATGATAAGCTACCAATAAAAAGCAGAAACCAAGGTTTACGTTGGTACGGCAAACTGCTTAAAAAATTGAGCATAATCAGAAACTCCTGTTAAAAAAGGCGATGCAAGCATCGCCGTTTTTAAAATTAATGTCCAGCAGAAACCGCTGACGCTGCGCCCGCAACGTGATGGCTAATCCATCCCATATCGTAGAAGTATTGAGTGGCAGGAATCAATGCAAATTCCACACACAATAAACCTACACCGGCTAGTACGATGGTGTAAGGAATGGCCATCCACACCATGCGCCCGTAAGACAAACGTAAAAGCGGAGCGAGTGAAGAGGTGAGCAAGAATAAGAATGCTGCTTGGCCATTTGGTGTAGCCACCGACGGCAAGTTAGTACCAGTGTTAATGGCAACCGCTAACATGTCGAATTGGTCACGAGTGATTTGGCCATCTAACCAAGCGGCTTTCACTTCGTTAATGTAAACAGTGCCTACAAACACATTGTCACTCACCATCGAGAGCAAGCCATTGGCAATGTAGAAGGCGACCAGTTGCCCCTCATCTTCAATCGATAGCACCCAGTGAATAACGGGTTTGAATAGCTCTAAATCAATAATCACTGCCACAATCGAGAAGAATACCGCTAGCAATGCCGTAAAGGGCAGGGCTTCTTCAAAGGCCTTTCCTAATTGGTGTTCTTCGGTAATTCCGGTAAATGCAGTGGCGAGAATAATCACAGACAAACCAATTAAACCAACAGCCGCTAAGTGCATGGCTAAACCAATAATTAACCATACTGCGATAAAGGCTTGGACGATAAGTTTTGCACGGTCACGGTTAGTACGCTTCTCATCTTCGTACTTATCGTAGTCGGTAAGAATTTGTCTAACGTTGGCAGGTAGTTTAGTGCCATAACCAAACTTGCCCGCTTTCTCTAGTAAGAAACAGGTTAACAGGCCAAATACTAGTACCGGTAAAGAGACCGGTGCCATGCGTAAGAAGAACTCGAAAAATTGCCATCCAGATTGGTCAGCAATAATGAGGTTTTGTGGCTCACCAACCATGGTACATACGCCGCCAAGCGCGGTACCTACACCAGCATGCATCATTAAGCTACGTAGAAAAGCGCGAAAGCCTTCTAAGTCATCGCTGCTTAAGTCATCACCGGTGTGGTCATGCTTTTGGTGAAAGTCTTTTCCAGAGGCCACTTTGTGATAGATGCTATAAAAGCCGATAGCGACACTAATCACCACGGCAATAACGGTTAATGCATCAAGGAAGGCCGATAAAAATGCACCGGCTATACAAAAGGCTAAAGACAAAATCGCTTTATCTTTAATCTTAATGAGCATTTTGGTGAACATAAATAAAAGCAGTTGCTTCATAAAGAAGATGCCCGCCACCATGAAGATCAATAGCAGCACTACTTCAAAGTTATTCACTAACTCGTGCTTTACTGTTTCCGATGATGTCATCCCTATAGCTACTGCCTCAATGGCCAGTAAACCGCCCGGCTGTAATGGGTAACATTTTAAGGCCATAGCCAAAGTAAAAATGAACTCAATTACCAGCAACCAACCCGCAATGAAAGGGTCAATATAGAAAACGATGGGGTTAATAATTAGAAATAAAACAATGGCTTTTTTGTACCACAAAGGCGCATTGCCAAGAAAGTTCTTAGCAAAGGCACTGGATAGACTAGTATTCATCCTGAAATCTCATATTTGTTCGTATGGCAGGTCGAGTTTCCCCTACGAAAACTCGAGCGTGATTGTATGTGATGTCACGCATCTTTGATAGCTGAACGTTCGAAAATATCAAAATTCTTCAAGTCATGATAAAAAATGTCAATAGTTTTTAAAAACTGTAGGTTAGAGCCCGTACCACTTGCTTTTGCTTTAGTTAATGGTTTGTTATTATCATTTCAATAAAAACTAAAATAGACTGAGTAAATAATGGTAATAAAAGCAAAAAGTCCAGCGGGATTCGCCGAACAGTACATCATCGAATCCATCTGGAATAACCGTTTTGCTCCTGGCACCATCCTCCCTGCCGAAAGAGAACTATCAGAGCTAATTGGCGTTACCCGCACCACATTACGTGAAGTCCTCCAGCGTTTGGCACGTGATGGTTGGTTAACTATTCAACATGGCAAACCCACTAAGGTAAATAACTTTTGGGAAACCGCTGGACTGAATATTCTCGAAACCTTAGCTAAACTAGACAGCGACGGCGTACCTGAACTTTTTGAACAGTTATTATCAGCAAGAACCAATATTAGTGTGATTTTTATTCGTGGTGCCTTAAAAAACAACCCGGAGAAAAGTCGCCAGTTAATTGAACAATACAAGCAATTAGAACAAACCGGTGAAGCTTACGCTGAGTTTGATTATCAAGTATTGCACGGCTTAGCTTTTGCCTCAGGTAATCCTTTATATGCCTTAATTTTAAATGGTTTCAGAGGCATGTACCGTAGTGTAGGTAAGTATTACTTTGACGATCCCGTATCGCGCCAATTAGTCGATAAGTTTTATGACGACTTGATCGCCTTAGCGGACTCAGGAGAGCACGATAATGCGCTTCAAGTGGTGCGTAATTACGGTATTGCAACCAGTGAGGTCTGGAAGCGATTAAGAGATGTTATGCCAAGTGACATTATGGAAATTGACTAGCCTAGAGCTTGCCAAGATCTTAGGTAAATAAAAAAGCTCCTTACAAAAGGAGCTTTTTTATTACTGAGCAAAGCTGTGGTTTACGCCACTTTTTGTTCTAAGTAACGAATAATGTCATTTGATTCGTAAAGCCATTTTACATTTTCGCCTTCGCTGATGCGCAAGCAAGGCACTTTTCGAGAACCGCCTTCGCTTACTAACTCATCAAGAAATTCTGGCTGGGCTTTAATATCACGTAATCCAATGTTGATGCCGTTGCGCTTCATTGCGCGTCTTACCTTTACGCAGAAGGGGCAAGCAGCCAATTGGTAAAGGTGTAAGCCTTGTAGTTTCTGATCAACTGCAGCTTGTTCATCAGGACTACGCTTTATCGATTTTGGCGAAAATACCGCGTTAAGTAACAAAATAACACGGCCTAAAATCCAACGAATCACTTTCATTTTTTACAACCCGAGTAACAATTTGCGGCAGAGTGTAACACAAACCGGCTAAAGCTTAAGCCTTGCTTAAAACAACAAGGTGCTTAAACCTAAGGCTAAAAATAGTATTGCTGTTAAGCGATGTATTAAGGTCATAGGCAGCTTGTCTACCCCTAGTTTACCGAGTAATACAACTGGGATATTTGCAATACACATACCAATGGTGGTTCCTGCTATTACCACCCATAAGGCGTCGTATTTAGCCGCTAAAATAACTGTAGCCACTTGGGTCTTGTCGCCAATTTCAGCAATAAAGAAAAGCACTAAGGACGCCATGAAAGGGCCATGTTTTAGCATCGCGCTGTCTAATTCGTCTACTTTATCGGGAATCAGCACCCAAATCGCCATGGCAATAAACGACAATCCTAGCAGCCAACGTAGCACATCAGGGTTTAACCAAGATTGCACCATTGCGCCAAACCAAGCGGCAGCAGCGTGATTCAGTAGGGTTGCGACAATAATTCCGGCAATAATGGGCAGTGGTTTACGAAATTTGCATGCGAGTAACAGAGCAAGTAACTGGGTTTTGTCGCCAATTTCGGCAATGGCAACAGCGGTGATGGAGGTAACAAGGGCTTCCATTAATATCTCTTAATGAGGCGAGCAAATAAACCAATGCACAAACGCCGCTCACCTCATAATAGCGTTAATGTGCAGTTGGTCTTGCCAGGCCTAACTAGGCTGCATTTACCATAGTGATTGTGCACTAAGTATGTTGATAAATGCCCCGCAACCAAAGTTACAGGCGGCTACTCCCCAAAAGCGCGCAGAAGATAGCGTGTAAGCACTGGTTAGTCAAAAGGTTTAGCCACCAATGCGTTTAGTTTTGTAATTACGCTGCTTCAACCATGCTTCAAGCTTGTCGCGTTGGTCACCTTGAATTTCAATCACATAATCTTTTACGCTACCACCAACGCCACAGTGTTTTTTCATTTCTTTGCATAGGCTTTTTAATTCTGATTCTTCTAGCCCAAAGCCACTTAAGCAGGTTACTCCTTTGCCTTTTCGGCCTTTGGTTTCACGACGTATTTTAACAAAACCATCGCTGTCTGGAATATCTTCAGCTATGTCTTCAGGTTCAATGCGGCCTTGGTCGGTGGAGTAAACAAGTTGCGATAGTTGGTCTTTGAATGACATCTTCAAGTTACCTTTGTTGAAATTGGCTAAATGGTAGCGCATTTAGTGAAAAGGTTTCAAAAATAACACCTAAAAATATCTCACAAAAATACCAAGCTATATAAACCTGCTTGATATAGATCAAAGTTATATAGTGATGAGTGTCGCACAATCAACTAAATGAAAATCATTTCTATTTAGAATTGTCGGGTGGGACTCTATGTCATTGGATGAAATAGTCGCAGGTCAAAAAGCAAAGGTGCTAAGTTTGCAAAACTTGCCACGCGCTAATCGAAAAAAGCTAATGTCGTTAGGCATATTACCTAATACAACCTTAACCATAGTTAGGCGCGCCCCCTTAGGTGATCCGATCCAGGTATCTGCCGCAGGCATTAACCTAGCCTTGAGTAATCTACAGGCAAAGGCGATTGAGGTGGAGTCAGTATGATTAAGCATAAAATTGCTACAGTAGGTAACCCGAATAGTGGCAAAAGTACCTTGTTTAATGCTTTGACGGGCAGTAAACAGAAAGTGGGTAACTTTAGTGGTATTACGGTTGATAAAAAGTCAGGCTGGATCCGCAAGGCCGATTGGCAATCTGAAGTGGTGGATCTCCCCGGCGTTTATAATATCGATCCTCAGTTAGACAATAGTTCTTTAGACGAGCGTATCGCTTGTGAGTTTTTACAGTCGGAACCTTTAGATCTAGTGATCAACGTGGTTGATGCCAGTGCAGTTGAACGTAGCTTATATTTGAGCATTCAACTTAAAGAACTGGGTTTACCGGTGGTGCTAGTACTAAACAAAATGGACACCGCTAAAGCAAAGCTGCTAAAAATTAAAGTACAGCAGTTTAGCGAACGCTTTAAGTTGCCGCTGGTGTGCCTGTCTGCTACCTCTAAAAAGCAGGTAGAAGATTTTAAAGATAATCTTCCCCAGATCATTGAGCAAGCCAAACAGAGTGAGCCTCTAGAGTTAGAATATTCAGCGCCCATCGAAGCATTTTCAACAAAATGGCAAGCAAAACTGGGCTTTAACAAAGGCCAAGTATTGCGCTTGATAGAGCAAGATCCTTGGCTGATTAAACAGCTTGAACCTCAGTTAGTGGCAGAGTTAGAGCAAGATTTTGTGCAATTTAACAAAATTGATGTTGATTTAGAGCTCGCCAATAGCCGCTACAACTTTATCTACCAACTTACCCAAAATTGTGTTGGCAAAAAGGGCCACTTAAACCGAGATTACACGGCGATGATTGATAGCTTGTTGCTTAATCGCTGGATTGGTATTCCTGCCTTTTTAGGCGTGATGTACCTAATGTTTATGTTTGCCATTAATGGTGGTGCGGTATTCATCGACTTTTTTGATATTACTGCTGGCACTATTTTTGTTGATGGTGTGGGTGAAGTGCTGAGTAATGTCGGCGCTCCCGAGTGGCTAACGGTAGTGTTAGCTAATGGCGTAGGCGTGGGCATTCAAACCGTTGCCACCTTTATTCCCGTTATTGCTTGTTTGTATTTATTCTTAGCGTTACTGGAAAGCTCAGGTTATCTGGCGCGAGCGGCTTTTGTGGTTGACCGCGCTATGCAGGTGATTGGTTTACCGGGTAAAGCATTTGTTCCGATGTTAATGGGTTTTGGCTGTACCGTGCCTGCCATTATGGCGACTCGAGTATTAGAAAAGCATCGCGAGCGGGTACTGACTTCAGCGATGAGCCCATTTATGTCTTGTGGTGCGCGCTTACCGGTTTACGCATTGTTTGTGGCAGCGTTTTTCCCAGAGCAAGGCCAGAACATGGTATTTGGTTTGTATCTCATTGGCATATTGGCTGCGATTATTACCGGCTTATTGCTTAAGTACACGCTGTTACCGGGTGCTGCGCAAGACTCGGTTCTTGAGTTGCCAGACTACCAGTTACCTACGGCTTTTGGCGTATTGCTATTAACCTGGCAAAAAGTGCGTGGCTTTGTGGTTGGCGCAGGCAAAACCATTGTATTAGTGGTCGCTATTCTTAGTGTATTAAACAGCATCGGAACGGGTGGCGAGTTAGACGCCGAAGGCCAAGAACATTCAATTTTGAGTCGTGCTAGCCAATTTGTTACACCAGTTTTTGGCCCAATGGGTATTGAGCAAGACAACTGGCCAGCAACGGTAGGTATTGTTACTGGCTTATTCGCTAAAGAAGCGGTAATTGGCACTTTAAACAGTTTGTATGCCGATGCCATTGAAGCAGACGAAGAGTGGACTTATCTAGGCCGTTTCCAAGAAGCTGGGCAAACCATTGTCGATAACTTTAATGACTTAAACTACGGTGACCCTTTAGGTATAGCGATTGAAGAAGCTGATAGCCTTGAAGCAGCAGCTGAAATGAACGAAGTTGATTTCAGCACTATGTCGCAGTTGGGCAAACACTTTACGCCTGAATCAGCCGTGTCGTTCATGTTATTCATTTTACTCTACATGCCTTGCGCAGCGGCAATGGGCGCATTGGTAAAAGAACTGGGTATGAAATGGGCGCGACTAATTGGCGTGTGGTCTACCTTACTAGCCTATAGCTCGGCCACTATTTACTACCAAGTGGCTACTTGGCAGCAAGCGCCAGTGTCTGCCAGCGTGTTGTTATTGGCAATGGTATTTATGTTGGCGGTTTGGGTACTATTTTTGAAACGTAAGCGGGCAGAGCATTTTGATATTACAAGCGCTTAAGGAATACATTGAAGCTAACCCTGGGGTTATGCTTAGCCAGGTAGCAAATCATTTCTCATTGAGTGATGACGCCGCGTTAGCGATGTTGCAGCCTTGGGTAAAACGCCATCGACTCCGCTTGGTTAAACTGGGCTCTTGTTCAGGTGGCTGTGGCTGCGGAGTGAGCGAAGATCAGTGGCAGCTATATTGGCAAAATGAAAGCCAAATAGGGGTTACGTGCTAAGCGGCGCAGTGGAAACATAGAGCAAAAAGGACAGTATATTTACTGTCCTTTTTTTGGTTTTGTTAGTGGGTAAATTTGCACTTAGGCTCTGTAAATTAGTCTGTAGAACCGTTCGATTGCGTGTACTTTTCAACAAACTGGCTAATAGGCATGGGCTTTCCAAACATCCAACCTTGGCCAAACTCTACATCTAAATCTTCTAATACTTTGCATTGCATTAAGTTTTCTACACCTTCGGCGATGACTTTTAAATCAGATTTCTTGGCAATTTCCACCATGTGCGGCACTAACGACGAGCGAATAGAGCCCGCCTCTAAATCGAATACAAAGCTCTTATCAATTTTTAGGTATTGGCAGCGGAAGTTTTTAAGCTGTTTAAGGTTTGAGTAGCCGGTGCCAAAATCATCAATCGCCACTTCAAAACCCTGTTGAATAATATGATTGATGTGTTGATTGGCGACTAAGCTGTCGAGTTGCAGATCTTCTGTTATCTCGAGAGTAATGCCTCCCTTAAACTGCTGTACTTCTGGCAAAGCTTGTAAATCTGCAATGTTGTTGTTTTCAACATCACAAGGGAAAATGTTAAAACTCACTTTCGTATCACTAGTTATTGCACCACTGGCTTGTAACTGACTCAGGGCATCTTTAATGATCATCAAAGTAAAAGGCCAGGTTAAGCGCAGTTTGCGTATTTCTGGAATAAACTCATCGGGCATTAATTTGCCGTGTTGATCTTCGAAACGGGTTAATACTTCTCCACCAATAATCCGTTTAGATTGAAGATCGACAAGAGGTTGAACATGGCAAACGAAGTGGCCTTTATTGATGCCTCGTCTTACGCGAGAGCCCATACTGCCATGGCGTTTGATTAGGGTATCAGAACTGATGCTTATCAAAATGCCAAAGGCTGCACTAAACAATAACGAAAAGATTAAAAAACCGAACTTACTTTTGATTAGGGTGAAGTTATACAAACTGAGGGCAATACAGAAATCGTAGGTCTGGCTACAACGATGAAAATAGTGATAGTTATCATCTACTTCTTCCATTTCATCTAGCTCTGCACGGCGAAACGTACCGGGTGTGCCTATTAAGTGGGTGTAGTGTTCATCTACTCGATTAACCACTTCCCATTGGTTATCACCGTATTCTAAGCTACTGAAGGTATTGTTAGCGATCACAACAGTAAAATCACCTTTACGGATGACCATGCCTGAATGCAGGTGATCAAATATAATCAATTGCTGATTTAACCATACGTCGAAGTCTAAGTTAGTGGTGTAACTTGGCGGGTCTAATTCTAAGGGAACCTCTAGTTCCCCTCCTGTAGTGGTACAAGCTAAGTGGTTATTTTGTACTAAACCTGCGTCTTTAATGTAATCACTGAGGAATACCGTTTGGCGCATTTTTAGTAAGGACGCTGGGCTACAGTCGTCAATATTTAAGTTAGCTAAGTCATCTAAGGATTGTATGGTGCTATAAAACACCGACTGGGTGAGGCTTAGAGTGTTATCCGCATGATAGCGTTGTGACTGGCTGATGTCGTGCGAAAGAAATTGTAGAGAAATGACGGTCATTAATGCACATGACAATAGCCCCGCAGTAACGATAAGTATTTGTTGTGTAAAAACTCGCATAAGCTAACATCCATGTACCTTAGTCGTCATAATTAAAGCACAAAAAGTTAATCTAAACCTAGTGCTTGGCGCGGTGTATTACGCTTATTTTTTAAAATCTTAGCCTTAAATTACTGTTCGATTTGCTGCGCTTTTTCGTTAATTAAGCGAATCAGCAAGCTCCCATTAAGTAGGGCGCGTTTTACTAAGGCTAATCCGCCCATAGTTGGGTTGTTTTGAAAGTGTGCCGCTTCAATCGGTAAGTCTTCAGCAAACGAGCTTAGGGCTTGATGTTCAATACACTGTTTAATGGTGGGTAATAAGATATTTTGTGCCGCCATTATTTCTCCCGCTAGAATGATTTTTTGCGGGTGAAATAAGTTAATAGTAATGGCGATGCTATTGCCGAGCATTTTACCTACACGATGCAATACTTGGTGGCACAACATGTCACCTTGGTTGGCAGCTGCGCAGACATCTTCAATGTTAAAGTCACCCTGTAAAATAGACGGGCAGCCTTGGCTAATCAGGGTTTTTAATCGCTCTACAATCGCGGTATTAGAGACAATGGTTTCTAGGCAACCTACATTGCCACATTGGCATTTGTCGCCCAGAGGATCGACCTGAATATGACCTATTTCACCCACATCTCGATTCTGGCTCATAAATACTTGGCCATTCACGATAATGCCTGCACCAGTGCCGCTATGCACACTGATCAAAATGGAATCGAGCACATCCTTAGTTGCACCAAAGTAATGCTCAGCTAGTGCCATCGCGCGGGTATCGTTTCCTACATAAGCTGGCAACGAGAATCGCGCTTCTATTAGGCTGGCTAGCGGGCAATCTCGTAACTGATAGTGAGGAGTGTATACCACTGTGCCTTCGCCTGGGTTCACTAAACCAGACAAGGTAACCGCAACCGCAATAAGATTTTGTGAAGCTTCAAGGTGCTGCTGAATAAAGCTATCGATATTGTTGAGCAGGGTGTTTACTAGGGCGTCTTGTTCCACCTCTGGCACATCAAGATTGCTGTGAGCATGAGATATTCCGCTTAAATCAAACAGCGAAATGTCCATGGTCCCACGGCCTAATCGCACCGAAATAAAGTAGTAATGGCTTTGCTCGGTCATTAAGGAAATAGCCCGGCGTCCTCCGGTAGAGGCTTGCTGGGCAACTTCTTTAATTAAACCGGTAGCTAATAGCTGGCGGGTGATTTTGGTCACGCTAGCAGGTGCCAATTGGCTTTGCTCTGCTACTTTTACGCGAGAGATCGGACCTAATTGGTCAATCATCCCATACACCGCCGCGGTGTTTACCTGTTTAACTTTATCTACGTTTACGATTAATTTGTCATTCATGCTTTGCTTGCTTAAAACTGAGTAAGTTGGCCGTCGCTAATACAGAGCGTGACATTAAAATCTTGGTCGAAGGCCGTTAAGTTGGCAGTGTAACCTGCTTTAATTCGACCAAAGTCCTTGTCTCTATTGATGGCGGTTGCTGGGTACAAAGAGGCCATTCTTAGGCTGTCGCGCATAGATAAACCTACTGATTGTACGCAGTTTTTTACTGCTTGAATCATGGTTAAAGCAGAGCCGCCGAGTGTACCATCATCACCAAAGCAAATCCCATCCTGTACTGTGATCTTTCGCCCAACAAAATCAAAGCTAGTGATATCGGCACCTGCAGCAGCGGTGGCGTCGGTCACTAAACACAGTTTGTGGCGTAATAATCGTTTAGCTATTCTCACATTGGCATCGTCTACATGGTGGCCATCGACAATGATCCCAGCAAACAGGTTGTGATCAAAAATCGCGCCTACCACACCTGGTTCACGCCCGGTCATTGGACTCATGGCATTAAACAGATGGGTTGCAAAACCAGCGCCCGCATTAATGGCTTCGCTAGCTTGTTGGTAATTGGCATTGGTGTGGCCAAGAGACACTAAAATACCGGCTTCTTTAAGCGCGGCTATAGTACTTAGCTCAACATGCTCTGGTGCCAGAGTGACTTTTTTAATGGCATCGCTGTTGTCTAACAAAAAACGCAAACGCTGTTGGTTTAGTTGTCTAATCAGTGCTTCGCTGTGAATGCCTTTTTTATCTACGCTAAGGTAGGGGCCTTCTAGGTGTAATCCTAGGTTAACCGAGCCATGGCTGCGTTGGTGAGCTCGTGATACCTCAACGGCTTGCTGCATCTCTTCGTCATCGGTAGTGATGAGGGTTGGCATGAAGTTAGTGGTGCCGCTTTTAATATTAGACTGATGCATAATCTCTAAATTGCGGGTACTAAAGTCGCCATTTAGCATCACACCGCCACAACCGTTTAGTTGCAGATCTACAAAACCCGCACTTAGCACTGAACCATTTAGGTCAATGCTTCTTATTTGTGGCGATACTTGCTGGTTAGGAACCACCGATGTGATGTGGCCATTTTCAATCAGTACTGAATAGCCGTTTAACAATTCACTACCATCAAAAACCAGGGCATTGGTAAGGGCGTATATCATTCCGTTGTTCCTAAATATTCTTTATATTGTTGGCTTCAAGCTCTTGAAAGTAGCGTACTGTTTTTACTTTCAATTCCATGGTCGAAGGTTCGTCGCATACTATCATTCCTTTGGGATGCAGTTGTAGCGCGGAAATGGTCCATAAATGATTTACGCTGCCTTCTACTGCTGCCTGTAGGGCTTGTGCTTTGTTATGTCCGGTCACTAATATTAAAATCTCTTCCGCATCAAGAAGGGTGCCTACGCCAACCGTAAGTGCTAAACGCGGTACTTCATCAATGTTGTTGAAGAAGCGCGAATTAACCATACGCGTATCTTCGGTAAGGGTTTTTACTCGTGTGCGCGACGCCAGTGAAGAGGCGGGTTCGTTAAATGCGATGTGGCCATCTACACCAACACCACCCATAAACAAGTTTATTTTCCCATAGTGCCTAATTTTGGCTTCGTAATTGGCGCACTCTGCTTCCAAATCTTCGGCATTACCGTCAAGTAAATTAATGTTTTCTGGCTTGATGTCTATATGTGAGAAGAAGTTGTTGTGCATAAAGCTGTAGTAGCTTTCAGGGTGGTCACTTGGAATACCAACATATTCATCCATGTTAAAAGTAACCACATGCTCAAAGCTCACCATGCCTTGTTTGTGCAGCTCAATAAGATGTTTATAGGTGGTTAGGGGAGTTCCGCCGGTTGGGCACCCCAATACAAAGGGTTTATCTTCGCTAGGATTAAACGACTTAATTTTCTCTGCGATATAAAGTGCAGACCAGCGTCCTACTTGTTCTTTGTCGAGTAAAGGTATGAGTCTCATCGGTATTCTCCACGTAATTTTAAATTAGCTTAGCAGTTTAATTTTAGTCGCGAAATAAGATTTGGATAAAATGTGACTAAAAGCGACATAAAAGCAATTTATGAATGTTTCGATCACACTTTTGGAAGGCTTTATTTGCGAAGGAAATTTAATTATTTACACTGCGAATTAAGTTCTTGGTGGAACATTAAACGAAACACGCTGTGAATTTGAACACCAAGGTCGAGTTGGCAGATGCCGCTGATAAATTTGAATTTGGTTAATAATAGCCATAAAGAGGGACACTATGTTTAGCTATTTACAGAAGATTGGTCGCGCCTTAATGGTACCGGTAGCGGTACTACCCGCAGCCGCTATTTTAATGGGCATAGGTTACTGGATTGACCCAAACGGCTGGGGTGGCAATAGTGCACTGGCGGCTTTTTTAATTAAGTCTGGTGCGGCCATTATCGACAACATGTCGGTACTGTTTGCCATTGGTATTGCCTACGGCATGTCTCGGGATAAAGACGGCGCCGCGGCCTTAGCAGGCTTTGTTGGCTACATGGTGGTTACTACTTTGCTGTCGCCGGGTGCGGTAGAGCAAATTGGTTTAGTGGTACTAAACGATTCTAGCACCTTGGCGTTTTCAAAAATTGAAAACCAGTTTGTAGGTATTATTAGCGGGATTATGGCGGCTGAGTTATACAACCGTTTCTACCAAGTAGAATTGCATAAAGCTTTATCGTTTTTTAGTGGAAAGCGTTTAGTGCCTATTCTTACGTCGGTGGCCGGTATTGGTGTTGCCTTTGTATTAATGTACTTGTGGCCAATTATTTTTGGTGGCTTGGTTCACTTTGGCGAAAGCATTACTGGCTTAGGGTCGGTTGGTGCGGGTATCTATGGTTTCTTCAACCGCTTGCTTATTCCTGTTGGTTTACACCACGCACTCAATGCTGTGTTCTGGTTTGATATGGCTGGTATTAACGACCTTGGTAAGTTTTTGAGTGTATCGGCTGACGCCGTACCGGGTGAAACTGGGCGTTACATGGCGGGTTTCTTCCCTGTGATGATGTTTGGTTTACCTGGCGCAGCCTTAGCTATTTACCACACCGCTAAAGCAGAAAACAAATCTAAAGTTGCCTCAATCATGATTGCTGCAGCAACGGCGTCTTTCTTTACTGGTGTTACCGAGCCTTTAGAGTTCGCCTTCATGTTTGTAGCGCCTGTTCTATATGTAGTACATGCCTTACTCACCGGTATTTCAGTATTTATTGCGGCGTCTATGCAGTGGATGGCAGGCTTTGGCTTTAGTGCTGGTTTGGTTGATATGGTGTTGTCGTCACGTAACCCATTAGCCACTAATTGGTACATGCTAATCCCACAAGGTTTAGTGTTCTTTGCAGTTTACTACTTCGTGTTTAAAACCATGATTATTAAAATGAACCTTAAAACACCAGGTCGTGAAGACGCTGACGAAGGTGAAGAAACCTTAAGTGTTGGCGGCAGCCATGCAGAAACTGCTGGTTTAGTGTTAACAATGTTAGGCGGAACAGACAACGTAGTACTTGTAGACAACTGTGCTACACGCCTTCGTTTAGAAGTAAAAGACAGCGACCGTGTTGATGTAAGCGGGCTTAAAAAACATGTACCTGGTGTGATTGTTCCAAGTAAAACGGCAATACAGGTAGTGATTGGTCCACACGTAGAATTTGTAGCCAACGAGCTAAAAATACTCGCCGCCAAGTAGGGTATTAAAGAAAGAATAACGCTCTGTAACTGTCGTTATAACTGTACTGTTTGGCCCTCTGGAAGAGGGCCTTTTTTATATCTGTTATTTGTTTAACAACTTATTGAGTCGCTTCTATCTGCGAGCTGTAAGCTTGAGTTCCCCACAGAGGTACTGTAGACAAGCTATGTTTGTAACTGCCCGAGGTTTCTTTAGTGGAATAAGATAGATACATTAAGGTTTGCGATTCAGCATCGTAAATTCGGCGTATTTTAAGTGACTTAAAGAGTATGCTTTTCGACTTTTTAAACACCACTTCTCCCGATTTCGATTTATCGATGCTAGTAATCATAGCCGACGTAATTTCACCCGTTTGGCGGCAAGAAATAGACATATCACTGGGGTCGGCAAAATCTAAGTCAGCTTCTACATTGGCAATATGACAAGTTACTCCGCTAACAATGGGATCTTTAAGCACGCTAATTTTAATATCTTTAGTGGTTAGTAAGCCTAGAGAGACATCGGCAACTTCATTGCTATCACAAGCAACCAACAGGCTACTGGCAAGGAGCAGGGCGAGGGCATTTTTCATTATAAGTTTCTCTAAATAAGTGACTAATTGTTTAGGTCTTTGGTCTACGCTACTGGTCTTAAAGGTAATTATCAATTAGCGTGAGTAAATTAATTCTAAACTTTAATTCGGTTCTTGCTAACGTATGGCGCGTCGCGATTTAACAGCCAAGTGGTATTAAGAGGATAGTAGAATGAGCAAAGCAACGGTTATTGCCTTAAACCAACAGTTCGAGCATTTGCAATTTGTGGGTAACCGCACACCAGATTCTAGCGAGGCTGAATTAGCGGGAGCGTTTAGAGAACTGTGCCTCTACCGAAACGGTGCAATTTATATTGGGCATTATGCGGGTAGCAGCGAGTGGGAACGACACAGCCAAGGTGACGAGATTGTGCAGGTGATTGAAGGGGCAACAAATCTGATTTTATTAACGAAAGACGGTGAAACAAGCTTAAGCCTTAATGCCGGTGAGTTAATGGTTGTACCGCAAAATACATGGCATCGCTTTGAAACACCAAAAGGTGTGAAGGTAATGACCGTAACGCCGCAACCCACGGATCACCAAGTTGATACGCCAAGCTTTTAACGGGTAATTTTTAACGGCAAGCATATAACCGTAAGCAGTAATAAGCGTGCTTTAAGCCCTTGGTTGCAGCTAGGTCGTTTTAATCGAAATAGCGCAAATAAGCCTGCTAGCAAACACTTATTAACATTAAATGAATGAGACATGGAAAAGTTACTGGTTAGTATTCAAAAAGCAGTGAGCCAAATGGACGTAAAGGAATTGCCATTTTCAGTTTACTCTTCGGTTCACGAGCAAATGTTGCTTAATGTACCCATCTCGAAACCCTTATTAATTGTGGTGATCAATGGCAATAAACAACTGGGCGAAAATGCTTCAATAGCATGTCCTAGTGACCACTTCATTTTTTTAAGTGACAGCCCCGCCATTAATATGCGAAACATTCCTAAGAGTAACTCTTATTTTGCATTGTTGATTGAGTTTGATTACCAAGACTTTAACGATTTACCCAGCAACGTTGCAGCGGCTAGCGAGGTAAAGCCTGATTATTTTGTGGCTAAAACCAACGCTGTTTTAAAACAGTGTTTACAGCAATTTGTAGAATGCAGCTTGTGGGCGCCTAAAACGCTTCAAAGCTCAAGAAAGAGAGAAATACTAAGCTTGCTTTATTCGCTTGGGCATCGGCAAATCATCACGATGATGGGCAAGCCTAAAGTTAGCCATCGCTTGCACGACCTATTTCGCGATAAACATTTCAATGACTTATCAATCGCAACTATCTGCGAGCACCTTGCAATGAGCGAATCTACCTTACGCCGAAAGTTAAACGCAGAAGGAACCAGCGTACAAGAAGTGAAAGACCGAGCGCGGCTGGGACTTGGCTTACATTTGTTGCAAACGAGTGATGAACCCATCGGTTTAATTGCTGAGAAATGCGGTTATCATTCCCCCTCGCGATTTACCGACCGCTTTAAAAGCCACTTTGGTTTAACCCCTTCCGAACTAAGAAAAACCAGAATGACCGAATAAGGCGAATACTTGGGGGTTTAAGGGCTAATTACGCTTAAGCGTGCACGCTAGCATAGTGACTCGTTGATTAAACAAGGATCTATCATGCGTTTGTTACCTGTTTGCTGTATTACTTTTTCACTATTTGGCACTTTACCCGCTGTAGCCAACACCTTCACCTTAACCAGTACAGATATTGCTCAAGGTGCAACAATGAATAAGCAACAAGAGTTCACGGGTTTTGGCTGCTCTGGTGCTAATGTTTCGCCGCAACTTAGCTGGCTTAATCCTCCGGCTGGCACTAAAAGCTTTGCCATTACGGTATACGACCCGGATGCACCTACTGGCAGCGGTTGGTGGCATTGGCAAGTGGTAAATATCCCTGCAAGCATAAACGCTCTCGCCTCCGATGCGGGGAATGTAGAAGGGAAAAATTTGCCTATGGGTAGTGAAATGGTGGGTAATGATTATGGCTACAAAGGCTTTGGCGGCGCTTGCCCGCCACAAGGGCATGGTGTTCATCACTACCAATTTACCGTACATGCGTTGTCGGTAGAGAAGCTTGATTTACCACAAGATGCATCTGGTGCGTTGGCAGGGTATATGATCAATGCCAATACCATTGCATCGAGTACCCTAGAAGCTTTATATAAACGCGACTAATACCCACTAGCGGGTAGTGTGGTAAACCTTGGCGTAATAGCTTGGGTTTATTGCATTAGCTAACGCTTTTAGCAGCTTTTACAGCCTGGTTTCTTGGGATCAAATTCAACCAATCGGCCCTCTGCATCTATCGAAAACTGACAGCAAGATTGAAACAGTTGTAATACTTTCTCACGGCTTTTTTGTACGCGCGATTTTAATGTTGAATACTTAATCTGGTGTCGTGCTGCGTAGTCTTTCTGGCCCATGCCTTCTAGTTCAATACTCACCAACATGTCTGCCTCGTCACTGGGTAAGGCATGAATAAAAGGCGAGATACAGCTAGCCAGTTGTTGGTGCACACTTTCATCCGCCTCGGTATACCAAAGCTCATTGTTTTCAAGCTTATCGGCTTGGCCGCGCTGGCGGTAAAAATCAATGATGCTGCGATTGGCAACTTGAAATAACCACGATTTTACCTTGCTATGATCTTGTAGCTGGCTAAAGTTTTGATAGGTTTTAATTAAGATTTCTTGCAGAAGATCGTCCACATCGGCAGGGTTAGAAACATTAGCGTGTAAAAACGCTTTTAGGCTTTGTCGATATTGGTGCCACACCTGTTCAATCTTCATGTAATTGCTCTGCCGTTTATAGAAATCACTAAACCCTCAGCATGCAGTATACAAACTGAGGGTTGTTTTCTTAAGTGTAATTACACTTGCTAACTAGACTAACCGCAGCAAGAGCTTGTGCCACATGCCACTTTCTCTTCAGCGTCATTACCACCCAAGTAAGTATTGGTAAGGTAGAAGTCTGTGAACAAGGCTTCAAAATCGTCTGAAACAGTTTTATCAGCAAGGCCAGTGGCTAACACATTGTTTTGCCAAGCTTGCGTTTTAGGCAGGCCACATAAAAAGTCGAAGCCAGTATGTTGCTTAACAATGTTAGCGCGATGTAATAGTGGTAACCATGCAATATCTACATTGCTCTGCTGGTTAGACTTAAAGAACATAGTCGTGCCAGATAGCTGCGCTTCTACTTTTACAAAGGCTTTAAACAGCTTTTCAGTACGCTCTTCAAAGGTGGCTTTATCTTTACTGCTCATAGTGCCGCATTGCGCTAAGTAATGTTTAGAACCTAAGTAACTCCATGCTCTGTCCATGGCGCGCTGTTCGTTGGTTACGTCTGCTTCTATTGGACCAAACTCATCTTCGATGTATTCAATAATCGCGTCAGACTCAAACAAAGCAGTGTTGTTTTCGGTAATCAATACCGGCACTTGGCCATTTGGCGACATGTCTAAAAACCACTGAGGTTTGTCTTTTAAACTAATGTATTCAATCTCGTAAGGAATTTTTTTAGTTTCTAAAGCGGCGGTTACGCGTTGAACAAATGGGCAAATTTTAAAGCTAACAATCTTAATCATGATGGTCTCATTGTATTAGTGAATTACCTATAAGACGAACCAGATAAGAAAAAGACGAAACTAATTTTAAAAAGTTTTGTGGCATAGATAAATGAAGGAGCGAGCGAGGGAGATATCAGATACTAAGCTTGCGGGTGCTGTGTGATTCAGCCCGATATTGGATTGCTGCTTTCTTGATAGTCCTCCCGTTCAAGCAACTTTCATTAGGCTAGTGAACAGCAATTCTCCGGTGATTATATACAGGTAAACGGCCATTCCTCCTTTCCACAAGTGCTTGCTTCTTTTCTGCTGATGTTTTTGTTGATTGTTGTCTTAGGTCGCTGATGATAAGAGGGAAAAGTGGTAATCTTCATTTTATTAAATGCGTGAAAAGAGGAAAAATGCCTTGTTTAAACAAGGCATTTTTCCTCTTAATAAGCTGTTATGGCGCAAAGGAGTTCTGCCAACCATGAGTGATATCTGGAAAAATTTAATAATTGCTGTAATTAGTTTCCTGCTAGCATTTATTGGTCAGTATTATTACTATCAAGACCAATTAGAAATTAAACAGTTAGATGTGCATAAAGAGTTTGAACCTAACTTTATAGCAAAGCCAAAATTTCCTGATGACAAAATAGAGTTCAAAATTAACGGAAATGAGAAGGAAAAAGTTGGAAAATTCAATATTTCTATTGTTAATTACTCTACGAAAGGGTTCCAAGATCTCCCTATTAAAATAAAAATATCGCCCAAAAGTAAAGATGACTTTAAAGTCGTTGCGTATTCAGTCGTTGGAGAGAAGGAAATTTCTGACCTAGTTAACGAAGATAAGAAAATGTCTTTTGACGGAGAATCATATAATTTTAGTTTTATCGCAGCAGCTATTAATAGAGAGCGTAAAAGTAATTACTCTATGCAACTTAGGATACTGTTTGAAGGCACTGAAGAGCCAAAAGTAGACGTTGTTGCAAAAGGTGTTGGAACTAGAGATTACGATATAGACCACAGCCCAAATCAAAAAGATATTACATGGAAGGCTTCTTGGCTGGCTATCGGTTTATTCATATTAGGGTTGCTGTGTGTATTCATTGTTACTTGGCTTGTTCTAGGGCCGCTGATTTCTATTACGACTCAAAAGTGGGAAGTGAAAAATAATAAAAGATATGCATCTCAAATAATTGAAGCTCTCGAAACTGAAAATTTGCATCCTGAACTAGATGACGCTCAACTTCGAGATTATGTCGCTAAGATGCTTTATACAAGACAATTGATTTGGTGGAACAATCAATCACCATTAAGAAAATGGAGTGTAGGCTTAGTATCCCCCAAACCCGATGATTACTATGTAGCGCCATAACAAGTCGTTTAAAAGGACAAAAAATGTTGGCTTTACCCTTCGTCGCTAATTTTAGCCAACAATTTTTTGCCTCTTAACGAGGCGTTGATATGATCCTCGCTGTCAACACGCACAAGTCTATTCCTACCGATTAACATCGGCATAGAAAACCTGAATGAGAGACCTTTAGCAAGTAAGTGTCGGCGGTTGACCTTGCTGATATTCGCGAGTTGGTTATCGCATTACTTGTTTGCGCCCTTGGAGCCTTGCCTCAGTCTATGCGCGCGAATTTACATTGCTTAACGCCCTCGAGGATTGCTCTCACCGCTGCCGCCGGTCTTACTCATTCAAGTTGTTTTACACTTTTAGCTTCTTTCTATTTCTACCCTATATGTTGGCTCTTTGGGTCAAAGCGTTGGGCTAT